>CAYUZD010000093.1:0-11211 GCA_964449475.1 uncultured Nitrospirales bacterium | reverse complement strand
GGGAAAGGGATGTACGGCCATCACGTGCACGAGGCGGTGATCGAATACGGCGCGAAACTCTCCGGCGTCACGGTGCACTTCGTGGACGAGGAATACGATCGCGGACCGGTGATCCTGCAGGCGTCCGTGCCGGTGCTCGAGGACGACACGCCGGAGATGCTGGCCGAGCGCGTACAGGCGGAGGAACGCGAACTGTATCCGAAGGCCATCCAGCTCTTCGCGGAGGGGCGGCTACGGGTCGAGGGACGCCGCGTGCGCATCCTGCCGAGATGAAGGCGGTCGGGTTCGACCTCGACGGTACGCTGATCGATTCTACTGACGCGATCGTGGCGTCGTTCCTGCACACGTTCCGGACGCTGGGCCGGCCGTTGCCGACGCGCGAGCGGATTGTGTCAACCATCAGTGTGCCGCTGGAGGCGCAGTTCCGGCTGCTGGACGACCTCGACGTGGCCGAGGCGGCGCGGATCTACCGCGAACACTACGTGCGCGAATCGCCCGCGGCGACGATTGTGCTGCCTGGCGTGCGCGACGCGCTCGAGACGCTACAGGGCGCGGGGATCGCGATCGGCATGGCGACCTCCAAGAAACGAACGTCGGCCGAAGTGCTGCTCGACCACTTTGACCTGTCGAGGTATTTCGCGTGCTGCATCGGCCCGGAGGACGTTTCGCGGCACAAACCGCACCCCGAGCCGATTGAGACGCTGATGGCGCAGCTGGATGTTGAACCGGCCGATTTCGTGTACGTCGGCGACACGCGATTGGACGTGGAGTCGGCGCAGGCGGCGGGCGCGCGGTGCTGGGCGGTGGCGACGGGGTACGACACGCGGGCGCAGCTGCAGGAGGCCGGGGCGGACGAAATCTTTGACAACATCGCGGACGTGGCGAAAGGTGTGCTAAAGGCGCGTGAATTCTTGAGTTAGCGAGTCATTTGTTGACAGATCCGGCGCCGGGCACTAGAATCGTTCGCGGCACTTTACAGGACGTACACGGCGCTCTCACGGTGGATGGACTCAGCAACAGTTCGGTCGTCTATCTGTCGGTGATGCTCAGTGTCATTCTGGTGCTGACGGCAGTGCTCGTGCCGGCCCTGTTCCTCAAGCGGTGCAGGTTCTGCGGCGCGCGCAACGCCCTCGACGCGACGGCGTGCCGGCGGTGCAAGCGCCCGTTCCCGGACGACGAGAAGAAGTAGGTGGCGCGCGGCGCCGCGCGATCAGGAGGCCGACCGAGTGGCAAACACGATCAACTGCCCCGTATGCGGCAAGCTGACGGACTCCCGGCTGGACAGTTGTCCGCATTGCGGCGCGTACCTCAAATCCCGGCGACAGGGGGGGAAGTCCGCTACGGCGGCGAAGAAGGCGGTGAAATCCTGCCCGCGCTGCGGCTCGGGCGTGCAGGAGGGCGACCTCATCTGCGTGGCGTGCGGTACGAACCTGCTGACGGGCCACAAGATTGCCGAGGAAACAAAATCGCGCAAGCGGCGGCAGATTCCCTGGGGCTGGATCGCGGGGATATCCGGCGCGATCGTGGTGGTGCTGGGGATCGGCGCGCTGTGGGTCCTCGTGGCAACGGGCGATCCGCTGAGCCAGGCGCGGCGGCTGGCCGCGGACGGCCGGACGCTCGAGGCGGCGGAAATCTTGACGGCATACATCGAGCGCGTGCCGGATGACGTACCGGCGCTGCTCGAGCTGGGCCGGCTCCAGTGGAAGGACAACAAGCGTGCGGAGGCGGCCGCGACCTTTGCGCGGGCGTCGCGCCTGGACCCGGCGAACGCCGACGCGGCGCTCTGGGCGGCATCCACGGCGGCGAGCACAGCGACCGGCGCGACACCGGATTTCGTCGAAATCTTACAGCGCGCGGCGGAACTGAATCCCAACAATGGCGGCGTGTGGTACGTGCTGGCGCTGGCGCGCGGGATGAACGGGAACTACCAGGGTGAAATCGACGCGCTCCGGCGCGTACTCGAACTGCATCCGACGGACGACTCGGCGCGGCTGAGTCTTGGCGTCGCGATGGGCATGAACGAGAATACCGACCAGGCGCGGATCGAACTGCAATCCGTCGGCGACGGCCCGCAGAAGGCCGAGGCGCTCGCGGCGATCGGTTTCCTGGCGGCGTTGCGCGGCGACGAGGAGCAGTCCACGCGCCGCCTGAACGAGGCGCTGGCGGCGGGCGACCTGTCGGTCGCGGGTTCGGCGAACCTGCTGCTCGGGCGGGCCTTGCTGCGCCAGGGGTCGTACACGGAGGCGCAGACGTATCTTGAGCAGGCCCTGTCGGCGGAGCCGTCGAACCGGCAGGCGCTGTATCTTCGCGGATTGTGCTTGCAGGCGCGGGGCCGGTACTCGGACGCGATTGCGGACTTCGACAAGTTGATTGCCGATCCCGGGCCGTATCAGGCCGAAGCCGGCGTGCAGGCGGCGGACGCGCACCTGGCGCTCAACGCGCCGGACCGCGCGCGCCGCGCGCTGGACGATGCGTCGCGGGCGGGAGCGCGGACGGCGGCGTACTACACGGTCTCGGGGCGGCTATCACTCGCTTCGGAGGACCCGGACGGCGCACTGATCGCGTTCGAGAATGCGATCCGCACCGATCCGAATTATCCCGCGGCGTACCTCGAGCGGGGGCTGGTGCACGTGCAGCGGGACGCCACGGCACAGGGTCTCGCGGATCTGGACAAGTACCTGCAACTGGTCGGTGAAGGCGGTCGCGGCTCGCGCGTTGGCGAAGTGAAGGCGTTGGCGGACCAGTTGAGACAGGCGGGCCAGGGATCGGAACCGGCGCGCACGGAGGCGAACGTCTAATGCGGACTCGACGATTCATCGGCGTGCTCGGCATCGCCGCAGTGCTCTCGGCCGCGCCGCACGCGCAGGCCTGGGGCCCGGACGGGCAAGTCGCGATTGTGTCCGCGGGCACGCACCTGCTCGGGCAGGATTCCGCATTCAATCTTCGGCAGTTCCTGAAGTATGTTGTGCAGGGCGCGACGATGACGCCGGAGGAACTCGCGAAGGCGTATCCGTCGTTCGCGGTGGACCCGGTGACGGCGATCCAGCGCGAGATGCTGCTGCTGCAATCGGTGCGGTCCAACCGGATCGATCCGTATTACGCGCACCGGCTGGGCGCGCTGGGCACGCTGGTGGCGGAAGCGACGGCGCCGCTGGCCTACAGCGACGCGGCGACGATTCGCGCGCAGTACTACGCCGACGCGGACAACGCGATTGACCGCGTGAATCTCCGGCCGGACATCCGCAAGGTGGTGGATCCGCGGGCGTATTTCTCGCTGGTGATGTCCGAAGCGGCGAAAAACAACCAGACGATCCTCGTCGATTATCGCGGGGGGATCGGGTTTCGCGGGTTCGCGCAGTCGGCGCTCCCGTTGGACGCGAGCCGGTCGGTGAACGCGGTGGCGGACGTGTGGTACACGATTCTGACGGCGCAGATGCCGGCGTACGACCAGCCGGTGACGGCGAAGCGGGATTACGTCCTCGGTGCGATCGATTATTACCTTGCCGCGGGGAACCTCGAGGAGGTCCGCGAGCAATATGAGTTCGCGACCAACGCGCGGATGATGGACAACGACATGCGCAAGGCCGTGGGCGACCGGTTCTTCACCGCCGGAGAGTACGAGCGCGCGATGGCGGAATACCAAAAAATCCTCGCGTCGAACCCCGAACGGCGCGACGTGGTCGAGCGCGTCGCGGAGTACTACGAGCAGGCGGGCGACAGCGCGCACGAGGCGGGCGATCTCGAGGACGCGCGCGACGCGTACAGACTGTCCGTTGATGCAAACAGCCTGCGCACGGACGCACAGAAGAAACTACTCGAGGTCGAGGATGAAATCGCAGAACGCGACCGCCGGCTGGTCGCGCAGCGCGGCGCGACGGACGAGGCGCAGGAGTTCGAGAACCGGGCCGAGGAATCGGCCGTGCGCCGGGACTACGCGAGCGCAATTGCGCTGTTGCAGGAGGCGGAATCGCGGTACGCGTCGGTGACGGGCGAATTCCCCGAAGAAGCGAAGATCGCGAACCTCGGCTTGCGCAACGTGTCGATCCGGCTCAAGGAACTCAAGCAGGAACTGATCACCAACTCACAGTCGCTGAGCGGATCGAGCAACGATGTGCGGCGGCTCGCGGCGCAGACGCCGGACACGAGCGCGGACGCGCTCCGGAGCCTGATCCAGGCCGAGTACCGCTCCGCGGTGCGCGCGCTCGGCGAGTCAGCCGCGCCGGAGTAATTTCTCGCCCGTCATCGTGAGCAGAGCGAAGGAACTCGTCAGCCGCGATCCCACCTCTCTACATTCGAACCGCGAACATACTCAATGCGTAGGGGCGGGGCCCTGTCCCCGCCCGGCGCGTGCACACGATCCCGGGCGGCCACGGGGGGCCGCCCCTACAGAATTGACGCGCTATCGCGTCATCTTCATTTCGCCTGATCGGAACCGGCGGATGTAATCGTCCGAGAGCGACTTGACCTTTCCGGACAGCACGATCATGCCGAGGATGTTCGGGAAGGCGAGGCTGAGCAGGAGCATGTCGGCGAAGTCGATCACAGCACCCAGGCTGAGTAGCGGCGCGATGCAGATCACGAGGACGTAGAGCACGCGGTAGGGCCAGATGCCACGCAGTCCGAAGAGGTACTCCGTCGCACGTTCGCCGTAGTAGCCCCAGCCGAGGACGGTGGACCACGCGAACGTGAAGATGGCGAGGCAGAGGACGTAGTCCTCGATTCCGCCGAGCGCGGAGAAGGCGATGCGCGTGATGCCGACGCCCTCGGCCGCGGTGCCTTCGTGCGCGCCGGTGGCGAGGATCGCGAGCGCCGTCATCGTGCAGATCACGATGGTGTCGATGAACGGTTCGAGCAGCGCGACGTAGCCCTCGCGGACGGGTTCGTCGGTCTTCGCGGCCGAGTGCGCGATGGCGGCGGACCCGAGACCGGCCTCGTTGGAGAATGCCGCGCGCCGCACGCCCTGTACAAGCACGCCGATAAACCCGCCGTACAGTGCCTCTGCGTTGAATGCGCCCTCGAAAATGCTCGCGAACATGTGGGGGATTTCGCCGACGTTCAGCGCGAGGATGTAGAGGCACATCAGGATGTACAGGCCGCACATGAAGGGTACGAGCCGGCTGGTGAACTCGCCGATGCGGCGGATGCCGCCGATGATCACGACTGCGGTCATCGCGGCGATGAGGATGCCGAACCCGAGCTTGAGCGCGAGCGGCGAGCCGGTCTCAGGGAAGAACGACAGGCTGAAAATGCTGACGGTCTGGTTGACCTGGAACATGTTGCCCGCGGCGAACGCGGACATGATTGCGAACAGGGCGTAGACGATCGCCATGCCGCGGCCAATTCCGCCAAACCCCTTTTCCTTGAGTCCCTCCTCGAGGTAGATCATCGGCCCGCCGAGCACGCGGCCGTCCGGGTTCACGCGGCGGTACATGTGCGCGAGCAGGCACTCGCTGCATTTCATGCTCATGCCGAAGAACGCCGTGAACCACATCCAGAACACGGCGCCGGGGCCGCCGAGCGTGATGGCGACGGCCACGCCGGCGATGTTGCCGAGACCGACGGTGCCGGCGAGCGCGGACGCGAGGGCCTGGAAGTGAGAGACCTCGCCCGGGTCGTCCTGCTTGTCGTATTTGCCGAGGACGAGGTGGAAGGCATGCCGGAACATGCGAATGTTCAGGAAACCGTAACGAATCGTGAAGAACAGTCCACCGAACAACAGCGTGACGACGATCAGCGGCAGTCCGACCCGATCGCCGTTCTTGAACGTCTCCTCGGTCTTGTACACGGGGAAGAACAGCACCTTGCTGATCGGCGTGTTGATGTTCGTCGCCCACCAGTCGTTGAACGGCGCGAGGAACTCGTCTACGCGTTGCGTGAAGGTGAGTTCGGCGGGGGCGTCCGTTTCGGCCGGGGTCTCTTGCGCGAGGGCTGGCGCGGCGACGCCCAGGATGGCGAGTAGCGCGGCGAATAGAACGACAGACAGGCGGCGTGCCGGGTGAAGACTCATCGGACCCCCTCGCATTGGCTTGACCGGACAGGGGACCGTGCCCGCGTGCACGGGCGATCCGCCTCGCCGTGACCCGCGCGGATTATAGGGGCCGATCGGGGCGCGATCAATCCCCGAAAAGGGCCTTTCTGAGCGGCTCAAGCGCACCGACGACGTTCAGGAATACGGCCACGATGCTGAGCGGCACGACGTAGCGCATCAGGAAGAGCCACGAACGGTAGACGAGTCCGTCGCCGAGACCCAGCTCGTCGCGCGTGTGCTCACGCTTCATGCGCCAGGCGACGAAGATCGCGATGAGCAGCCCGGACAGCGGCAGGAGGATGTTCGCGGTGACGTAGTCGATCAGGTCGAAGATGGTCTTCTTCTCGAAGATGGGGATCGACTCCAACGGGAACACGTTGCCCAGTACGTTGAACGACAGCAGCGACGGGATCATTAGCACCAGGCCGAGCCCGGTCGAGCACACAACGGCCTTCACGCGGCTGAGCTTGAACTGCTCCATCAGCGTCGCGACGGTGGGTTCGAGCAGCGAGATCGCCGAGCCGAACGCGGCGACGAACAGCATCACGAAGAACAGCGTGGCAAAGAACGTTCCATAGGGCATGGCGCCGAACGCGATCGGCAGGGTCATGAAGATGAGCGCCGGGCCTTCGCCGGGGTCGAGGCTGTACTGGAACACGATGGGGAAGATGGCGAGTCCGGAGAGCAGCGAGACGACGGTGTCGGCGGTGACGACGGCCACGGAGGTCTTGAAGATGGATGTGTCGGCCGGCACGTAGGCGCCGTAGGCGACCATGACGCCGGACGCGAGGCTAAGCGTGAAGAACGCGTGGCCGAGCGCGACGAGCACGCCGCTCGCGGTGAGTTTGTCGAAGTCCGGGGCGAACACGAACCGGACGCCCTCCATGAACGCGCCCTCGGCCATGCAATAGCCGACCAGCAGCAAGAGGATGACGAGCAGGCCGGGCATGAGGATGGTGACGGCGCGCTCGATGCCTTTTTGCACGCCGCCCATGACGGTCGCGGCGGTGATGAGGAACATCAGCGCGCTCCACACGAGCAGCATCTGCCAGTTCGCGAGGTGCGACGAGAAGTCTTCCGCGATTTGTTCCTGCGAAGCACCAACGAATGCGCCCGACGCGGCGTGAAAAATGTAGGCGAAGGCCCAGCCGGTGATGATGACGTAGTACGTGAGGATGACGTAGCTCGTCGCGATGCCCAGTAGGCCCATCAGCGTCCATTTCGTCGAGACGCCGGACTCGGCCGCGAGCGTGCCGACGGCGGTGACGGGGTTCTGGCGCGCGCGGCGGCCCATGAGGACTTCGGCCATCATGACGGGCACGCCGACGAAGAAGACACAGAGGAGGTAGACGAGGACGAACGCGCCGCCGCCGTTTTCGCCGGTGATGTAGGGGAATTTCCAGATGCTTCCGAGGCCGACGGCCGAGCCGGTCGCGGCGAGGAAGAACGCCAGGCGGCCCTTCCAGAACCCGTGGATCGATTCGCGTTGCGCCATGCGTGCCCTCCCGTCCCGGCGTGGTGCGGCGTATTATACGGTTGGCCGTACCGAATGCACGCGCGGGATTCGCGGGTCATACGGGGCGTGTGATACGTTGGCGGAAACCCCGCGCGCCTGGCCGGGGTTTACCTACCCGCCACCCGGCATGGCCGGCCACCAGGGAGGAACCACCGATGAACGCGCGCAGCTTGTTCGCCTGTCTAACCACTGCCGGAGTGATCGCGATCATGTCCACCGCGTCGCACGCGCAGCAAACGCAAGCGCCGGGCGCCGCGCCCGCGAAGCGCACGCTCGGCGTGGTGTTGTACGAACAGTTCGAGCCGCTCGACGTGTTCGGGCCGGTCGAGATGTTCATGTGCGTGCCGGGGAACCTGCTCGAGGTGGTGTTCATCGCCGAGAAGGCGGGGCCGGTGCTCGCGGGCACGCAAAGCCAGCGCGGGCCGAAGGTGATCGCGGACTACGGGTTCGACAACGCGCCAAAACTCGACCTCATCCTGGTACCGGGCGGGTTCGGCACGCTTCCGCAACTGAACAACGCGAACCTGATGAAGTTCCTGCAGGAACGCGCGCCGCAGGCGCAGATCACGACGTCGGTGTGCTCGGGTTCAGCGTTGCTGGCGAAGGCGGGCGTGCTCGACGGGAAGAAGGCGACGACCAACAAGAGTTTCTACGACATGCTGGTGTCGAACGGCCCGAACACCGAGTGGCAACACAAGGCGCGGTGGGTGGAGGACGGCAATGTCATCACGTCGTCAGGCGTGTCGGCGGGAATCGACATGGCGTTGGCCGTGATTGCCCGCGTGTGGGGCGAGGAAATGGCTGAGGGCATCGCGCAAGGCACCGAATACGTGTGGTCGCGCGATCCGCACAACGACCCGTTCGCCAAAGAGTCCACGACCGACTGAGCGTGCCATGAGCTTCCACCGCAGCGACGCCGTCGTCCATGTGCCGGACGGTGTCGCCGTGCCCAAGGCCCTGATCCGCACGACGCACCTCGGGATCGGCGCGCACCAGGACGACCTCGAGATCATGGCGATCGACGGCATCCTGAAGTGTTACGCGCGCGAGGATGCGTGGTTCGCGGGCGTGGTGGTCTCGGACGGCGCGGGGTCGCCGCGCGCGGGCCGGTTCGCGAATTTCACCAACCCGCAGATGGTCGCGGCGCGCATCGAGGAACAGAAACGCGCGGCGGACATCGGGTTGTATGCGGCGCAGATCGTCCTGCTGCACCCTACCGACGAACTCAAGGACGGCAATAACGCGCGGACCGTGGACGACATCGAGACGATTCTTCGCGCGACGCGGCCCGAGGTCGTCTATACGCACAACCTGTTCGACAAGCACGACGCGCACGTCGCAGTCGCGTTACGCGTGATTGCCGCCATCCGGCGGCTGCACTCGTCCGAGCGGCCAAACGCACTGTTCGGGTGCGAGGTCTGGCGGGATCTCGACTGGCTGCCGGCGGACCGCAAGGTGGTGTTCGACACGTCCGCCCACGAGGAGTTGCAGTTCAAGTTGCTGGAGGTGTTTGAGTCACAGGTGGCGGGCGGCAAGCGCTACGACCTCGCCGCGATGGGCCGCCGCCGCGCGCACGCGACCTATCTCGAACCGCACCAGGTGGACGCGGCGACGGGGGCGGTCTACGCCGACGACATGACGTCCCTCATCCGCAACCCGCTGCGCGACCCGCTCGAGTACGCGCAGGCGACGCTGGCCGAATTTGCGAACGACGTGGCGTCGCGCGTTCAGCGGCTGGCGTGAGGTGTTGACGGAACCCGTGTCCAGAGTACGGCAGTGATCACGGAGTAGGGGCGGCCCCCTGTGGCCGCCCTCGTCCGCCGCGCGCACAGGGCGGGGACAGGGCCCCGCCCCTACCAATCGCTGCGACTCCACGAGCGAAGCTCGAGGGGAGAGTCGCGCTCCTGCGCGACCGCTACTTTACCTGGAACTCCCGAGATGCTCCGCTGAACGGTTCGACGGCGCCGTCGGTGGTTTTGTGGTTCCCTTCGTGGACGATGCGGTATGTGCCCGATTCGGCATCTGCCGGGATTTCCCAGGTCACATGGAATTGTGACGTGTTTTGCGTCTCGGGCACAGGCAGCCAGCGGCACTTCGTGCTCCAGTCGTTGTCGGTCGCGACCGTGATCCATTGCTCGCCGTCCTGGCGCTCGATGCGGAGGTAGCTGCCGCCGGTGTGAAACCCGTTGCGCGGGTCGCCGGACCAGAACGACGCTTCGACGATCTCGCCGCGATCGTAGTTCTTGCGCGGCTTGCCGGACTCCTCGCCGAACGCGGCGTTCTTCGGCAGTTCGTCGGCGGGAGCTTCGAGTGGTTTGGCCTCGATCTGCCCGCGCATGTCCGTGGGCATCGGGCCGCTCTCGACGGGCGCGCCGCCGACCATCGCGCGGGCGAGCCGCGCGAACTCTTGCTGGTAGGCGGCAAGCGTCCACTGGCCGAAGAGCGTGTGGCCGCCTTCGTACTGCTGCGTGCTGTACTCCTCGCGCGTGGTGATGTATCCGGAGAAGTCGTTCGCGTACCCGGCGATGACGACGTGCCCGGCGTCGATGCCGAGCTCCCGCGCGACGGTTTCGCGCAGCCGGCGGCCCGCCATCGTCGTCACTTCGCCGGGCATGCAGACGAGCGCGAGCTGGCCGATGCGCACGAGCGAAATCGGCACGATCTGGCTCTGTCCGGGCGGATCCATCTCGCCGGGCGCGAACAGGATGACCTTCGGCGCCTGGCACGCACGGCATTCGTCCGATGGCTCGGGCAGGCCGAACTGGTTCTTCACCGTGCCGTCGATCATGGCATTGCGGACGAGCATGCCTTCGCGGAACAGCGGGTGGCCGCCGCCGTCCTCGGTGGACCCCGCGGCGAACGCGTAGCCGAACGCGCTTGGGCACGTGCGCTGGTCGCCCGCGCCGGTGAACTCGTCCGACACCGTCAACTGGCTCATGTCCACGTAGGCATGGCGCACGTCGATGGGGCCGGTGAGCGCTTCGGCCGCCGGCCCGAAGATATCGCGCGCCGTCTCGAATTCGCGGTGCGCGATGATGTCGGTGGTCTCGAACTCGTCCTTGCCGGGGCCGGTGTTGTTGAGGTTGAGATTCGGCGTGATGTCGCCGCAGTTGGTCTGCGCGAACGCGGCGACGAACCCCGGCCCGTGCCCGGCCTCGAACAGGGCGGACGCGCGGCCCTTGTGGTCGCCGGAGATCAGCCTGTTGAAGAACGTCATCGCGGTCGGGTGGCTCGCGAACCAGTTGACCGTGCCGATGCCGCCGGAGGCGTCGGTGAACTTGAGCAGCGTCATGCCCTCGTCGGTGTCGGTGGCGTACCGCGCGCGCTCGGCTTCGGGGTTCGCGAGATAGGCCGTGACGGAGCGGTTCGCGCCTGCGCCCTTGACCGTGCCGGTGGCGAGGTGGATCGCGCCGGGTTGGAGGTCTTCATGGGCCTGTGCAATCGAGTCCACGATGCCGTGCACGATTGCGTCGAAGTGTTCCTGGTAGAAGGGCGAGCCGATCGGGCCTTCGGTGCCGTAGTGCCAGTAGCCGCTTGGGCCGGAGTGCGTGTGCGTCGCGCTGAGAATGACGTTCGCCTCGGAGTACGCATCGCCATACTTCGCGCGGAGCTGGTCGACGACCTCCTGGTGCAGCGCGTGCGTGATGCTGCCGATGTCGACGCTGGC
>CAYUZD010000092.1:0-11268 GCA_964449475.1 uncultured Nitrospirales bacterium | reverse complement strand
AGGCGGCGCACTTGGCCCAGTGGCGTTGACGCAGGACTTCGAGCTGCCCCAACGCGATTCTGAGTGGTCCACCTTCGGATTCACGAAAGTACGCGAATCGGAATTACTCAGTGCGCCACGGCTGACCGATTTTATCGATCGCAAACGCCTCGTCGAGGAGGGCAAACTCCAGACTGTCCTGAAAGTGTTGACCGGGCCCGACTCCCCGCGATTACACGAACGGGGCGGACCGGTGCACCCAATTAATGAAGCCTACTTCGGTATAACCGGCGAGGATCGACCCCTCACGCTGGAAGATCTTACCGGTAAATCGATCATCGCCGACATCACTGAGCAGTACCGGGAATCGAACGGGGAAATTGTCCCTCTCGTGTACGGATTCATGGCGTTGATCGAAGTTACGTCTACGGATGAGACCGATCGATTCACGCTCGACCAAACCATCGCCGCACATAGTCGAATGGAATCGAAGCGAGGCAACGCGGCGAAGGAAACCGACGCCGCGGACTATTATCGAAAGAAACTCCGCACGAAAGCCGAAATGGCCGACGGCGATGCGCTCGCCTATCTCCTGCCCATCACCGGAGACTTGTACCTCGTCGTACTTTCGGAGTTTGCGCAGGCCGAGCCGAAGCTGGCCCCCGGAGTGGCGCGCCAGTGGCCATCCGCTCCAGGCTACGCGATTGAGTTGCAGAATCTGCGAGCCGCAGCGGACGCGCAATAGCCACTATCGACGGCCTACTCTTCCCGCGCCGCGTCCATCACTTCTTGAATCGTCACCGGCGCGCCGCCGCGGCGTTTGGATTCGTCCGCGGCCTCCATGAACGCGAACATCTCGATCGTTTCCCCGGGGCTGACCGGTGCGACTTTGGTCTGGAAGAACGTCATGATCTCCGCGACCAGCGGCGTGTAGTCGCCGCTGCCTTCCTGTTGCGCAAAGGCCTTCGGGCCGAACACGATTACGCCGTGCGGCGGCACCGGATTGCGCAGGCCGGACAATGTGTCCACTCGCCCGCCGCTCCACACCTTCATCGCGCGTCCGGGTCAGATCGAGGGTTGCTCACGACCTCCCGTTTACGGCGTAAGTCATTAAACAAGAACTACTTATGGCGTTACGGAAAATACTTAACACTTTCGCTAAAGTTCCCATCTAAAGTTGCCGATAAAAAAGACAGTTACGGGGGAAAGCCCCCGACGACAGTTGAAGGGGACCGGGCCAGGATGGCCCGGACAACCATCTGCGCTAGTCAGGCGAACACGGAGGCTCGCCGGCGGATGGGCGAAGGCGACTTCGCAAATCGGCACCACACGGCCGCGGGCAATGTAATGAAAGCATTACACGCCCCCGGATCCGTCCACGGGGTCTGTTCAGACTTCGCGCGGGGATGGGACCCTGCGCGGGGACGTTCGATGGCCGCGCGACCGCGTCGCGAGAGGCCGCCGGGGTTGGGAAACCTCGGCACGAGCGGGAACAGAAGGACGGTCCGGCCTCACAGGCGACCGAATCGGAAGAAGGCCCACGTTCTTGACCACGGGCGAAGTGTGTCCGTGGACAGCGTGGGCCGATCGTGCACCGGTATGGGACCGGGGCACATGGGCACGCCCGGTACATGGGCCTGGAGCATGCGCGATCGCGTCGCGCACGCCGGGGCCGGGCAGGCCTGGGGACACGGCGCAGGGATGCGCCACGGGATAGAACGCACTCACGGAGGAAGTACCAATGGGACTCGTAGTCAACACCAACGTCGCCGCGATTAACACCAGCCGGATTCTTCGCGGTTCCACCCTGTCACTCAACAAATCGCTCGAACGCCTGTCCAGCGGTCTGCGCATCAACCGCGCCGCGGACGACGCCGCCGGTCTCGCGATTGCCGAAGGCCTGCGCTCGCAGGTCCGCGGCTTCCAGGTCGCGCAGCGCAACGCGCAGGACGGTATCAGCCTTGTGCAGACGGCCGAAGGCGCGCTCAGCGAGGTCACCAACATCCTGCAGCGCATGCGCGAACTGTCTGTACAGTCCGCCAACGGCACCTTGCAGGACACGCCGAACCGCGCGGACCTGAACACGGAGTTCACGCAGCTCCGCGACGCCATCACCGAAATCCTGACGCGGACGACGTTCAACGGTATCGACCCGTTTGCGGCGACCGCCATCACGGTGCACACCGGCACCAGCGCCGGCCAGACGACGGCCATCGCGGGTACCGGCACCGCGCTCACCACGACCACGCTGGGCATCAACGCGTCCACGATCGCGACTCAGGCCGGCGCTAATACCGCCATCGGCGCGCTGGATACCGCGCTGCAGACGGTGAACACCCGCCGCGCGCAGCTCGGCGCCGCGCAGAACCGCCTCGAGTTCACGATCAACCTGCTCGGCATCCGCGAGGAAAACGCCGCCGCGTCGGAAAGCCGCATCCGCGACGCCGACATCGCCAAGGAAACGATCGCGTTCACGCGCAATCAGATCCTGGTCTCGGCCGGCACCTCGGTCCTCGCGCAGGCCAACATCGTGCCGCAGACCGCGCTCCAGTTGCTCGGCTAATCCACGCAACGCTCCATTCAAGGACAACGGGTTCGCGCGCGGGCATGGCGTCCGCGCGCGGCCCGATAATGCAGTAAGCGGCCCGGGTTTGGGACCCCGGGGCGCACTCAAGGAGGAGGTAACATGGGTCTGGTAGTCAACACGAACGTGGCCGCGATTAACACCTCGAGGGTGTTGCGCGGCTCGACGCTCGCCCTGAACAAATCGCTTGAGCGGTTGTCCAGCGGCCTGCGTATCAACCGCGCGGCGGACGACGCCGCAGGCCTGGCCATCGCGGAGGGCCTGCGCTCGCAGGTCCGCGGGTTCCAGGTCGCACAGCGCAACGCGCAGGACGGTATCAGCCTCGTGCAGACGGCCGAAGGCGCGTTGAGCGAAGTCACCAACATCCTGCAACGCATCCGCGAGTTGGCCGTGCAGTCCGCCAACGGAACGCTGCAGGACACGCCGAACCGCGCCGATCTCAACACGGAAGCGACGCAGCTTGTCGCCGCCGTGGGTGAAATCCTGACGCGGACGACGTTCAACGGCATCGATCCATTCGCCGCGACCGCCATCACGGTGCAAACCGGCGCGAACGCGTCGCAGACGACGTCCATCGCCGGTACGGGCACCGCGATCAGCACGACGACGCTCGGCATCGCCGCGCTCGGCATCGCGACGCAGGCAACCGCGAACACCGCGATCACCACGCTGGACACGGCCATCACGACGGTCAACACCCGCCGCGCGCAACTCGGCGCCGCGCAGAACCGGCTGGAGTTCACCATCAACCAGCTCGGCATCCGCGAGGAAAACGCCGCCGCGTCGGAAAGCCGCATCCGCGACGCCGACATCGCCAAGGAAACCATCGCGTTCACGCGCAATCAGATCCTGGTCGCGTCGGGCACGTCCGTGCTCGCGCAGGCCAACCTGGTCCCGCAGACCGCGTTGACGCTCCTGGGCTGATGACGCGTCGGTAGGCCGGGGATCACTCTATGGAAATCGGCGCAGTCATTCGCCAGGGCGCACCCGTGACGGACCCCGTCCGTCCCGCGCGCCCCGCCGTGCCGGTGAACGCCCCGCCTCCCAGCGCGCCTGAGCCGCCCCCTGCGAGCGCTTCGCAGGAGATTGCCGACGCGCTGGCCGCGCAAGCTGCGGCCAAGACGGGCAGCGGGACACGCATCCGGCTCGACGAAACGACCGACCGAGTCATCGTGCAAATTCTGAACGCGGACAACGAAGTCATCAAACAGTTGCCGCCGGAAGATTTGCTCCGCGCGCTCGAACGGTTCCGTGAAATCACCGGGCTGATCTTCGATCGCCAGGTGTAATAGACGTTCCACCACGCGGTCCGGAGTCCAATCGGATTCCGGACCGCTTCGTTCTCATCCAGGTGTCATCCTGAGCAACGCGAAGGATCTCATCCACCGATCGCTTCCGTTCGCGCCTGAGCCCGCCGTTCGCTCAAAGTGGCGCAGGCGTCCCCGCCTCCGAAAGTTCATCTACAGCCTGAATCCCCGGCTACTGCGCCCCAGGCTTCCGCGCCCAGAGTTGCCGCTCCACCATCGGCAGGTACTCTGACCAGTTCTGGCCCTTGGCCTGGGTCTCCTCGATCACCCGGTTGAACGCGTCCGTCTGCGCGTCGAGATCGTCGATCAGCGCAAGCACAATCGCCTCGAGCGTCTTCGGCACGGTCGGCGATCCCTGTTCCTGCGTCGCGTGGTGCGACAGAATCAAATGCTGGATTTCCATCCGCAAACCGTCCGGGAACCCCTCGATCGCGCGCATCTTCTCGTTTGCCATGTCCAGGCCCATCGCAAGATGCCCGACCAGCTTCCCGACCGTCGTGTAGTCAATGTACAACCCCTGCGACAACTCGTCCGTCTTGCCCAGGTCGTGCAGGAAAATCCCGGTATACAACAAGTCCTTGTGGATCGCCGGGAACAAGTCGCTCATGACATCGGCAATCCGCGTCATCTCGAAGCAATGCTGCGCAAGTCCCCCGGGATACGCGTGGTGCCACCGCTTGCCCGCCGCCGCGTTTGAAAACTTCTCCATGAACCGCGCGTCGTTCAGAAACGAGTCGATCAGCCGCCGCAGCCACGGGTCGCGCACGGACTGCATCGCCTCGACAAACGCGCGCACGCCGTCCCCCGCCTCCTCGGGCAGATACATCAGGTCCGCCGTCTCGTAGTCCCCGTCTTTCAGCGGCAATACCTGGTCCACGCGCACCTGCAACCGGTTCTGGTACGTATTCACCGTCCCGCGCACGTTCACCACGTCGCCCAGCTCGAACCGCGACGCCACGTCCTCCGCGTTCGCCCAGAGCACGCCGCCAATCTCGCCCGTCTTGTCGCGGAACGCCATCCCCAGGAATTTCCCGCCGCTCTGCGTGTTGCGCAGGTCCTTCCGCACCGCGACGAAGTAGTCGTTGAGCACGTCGCCTTCCTGGAGAACGTTGACGAATTGCTTCTTCATGGACCTCGATTCCTGGGGGAACAGCCGAATCGGCCAACGGTAACCGTTTCCCGGCAGACGATCAACCCGCCGCGCGTCTACGGTTGAGCCGGGGCCGGCGCGGCATCGCCCTCGGGCGCATCCGCCGCCGCGACTTCGTCGTCCGCGGCCGGCGCGTCGTCCGCGGGGGGCTCGATCGCGTCAGGGGGTCCGGCTTCGGCGCCGCCGTCGGCCCCACCTTCAGCCGGAGCGCCCTCCCCACTGCCATCCTCCGCCGTTTCCACGGTCTCTTCCGCTGGCGGCTCGACGACGCGGAACACGTAGATCCGGCCCTCGAGCGTCGTGTAGCCCTCGATCGCGCCCCAGTGCACCGCGTACACGCCCGGTTGCAGCGGCCGATCGACCACCACGCGCTGGAGATGACCCTCGAGCGGGTCGATGGACTCGAGCCCCGCCGGAATCGTGCCCGACTCCGTCCAAATCTGCACCGGCTGCGCGCCCACGCCTGGCATCGTCGCCTCCGCCGGCGCAAGCCGAGAGAGCCGCGCGTTGTACCTCGGCGTCCGGTACGTCGCGATCCACCACGCGTCCGCCACCACCTCGACGCGCAGCGTCTCGGGCAGCTCCACGCCGTACACTTCGCCGCCGTCCTTGAGGTAGTACTGCGACGGCAGCACCCAGTCCGCCGGGATGTAGTGGCCCTCGCGCAGCGTGTACGCGCCGGGGTTCGACGGCAGCCGCCACAACGGCACGTCCGCCGCCTTCACGCGCAGCCGCCCGCGCAACTCGACATCAACCCGCGCCGGCGCGTACCCGCTCTTCGAAAACCCCAGCCCCACGCGCTTGGCCGACCGCGACGCCGCGAGCCGGTATTGACCCAGCCCGTCCGTCAACTCCTGGCCGTTCGTCCCCTCGAGCCGCACCACGACCCCAGGCAACGCCTCGCCCGCGGCGTCCGTCGCCCGGCCCTCCACCGCGACGCGCTCGCAGCCCGCACCCAGCGCTGCCAGCGCCGCCGCCAGCATGAACCGCCCGGTACTCCTCATCGGCGCGGCACCGGCCGGCCGTTGCGGAACACGACTACGTTGTCCCGGCCGGAATGTTTGAACCGCGATACGCTCATCACGCGGCGTTTCTCGTCCACTTCGCCCTTTTCCGCGAACCACCGCGCCGCCGCCACGTCGTCGAACACCTCGATGTTGATGTTGTCGTAATGCGCGTAGTTCTCGCGGAGTTCATCGCCGAGTTGATGGAGCGACTCCGGATCCGTGCCCGGCTCGACCGCGATCGTCATCCCGATCAGCGACGACACCTCGCCCGGCAGGCTCGAGGCCACCTCCGGACTCCGGCCCCATTCGCTGATCACCGTGAACGCCTCCGGCGACGACGCCGGCCCGATGACTTCCTTGCGCTCCGCGACCGGCGGCGATTCCTTCAACACCGACTCGATGAGCTCCCGATTTGGAATTGGCACCGGCGGCAGGCCGCCCCCGCCCGATCCGAATCGCAGCCGCAGCGCCTGCCGCAGACTCTCGTTTTCGTCCTCGAGTTGCTGTATCGCCACCAGCTTCTCGTCGAGCACCCGCTGCAGATCGCCCACCACCTCGCGCACGTCATCCAGTTGCCGCTGCAACTCCTCGTTCGAGACCGCCTCCTGTGGCGCAGGCTTCCCGTCCAGCGTACCCAGCGCATGTTCCAATAAATCCAGTGGTTTGCCCTCCGGAGTCGAGCCCTCCTGCGCCATCGCGCCCGCGCACGCCGCCGCGGCCAGACACACCGCGAGCCCGCGCAAGCCGGTCAGATTGCCCCCTGCGAATCGCCCCCACATACTGTCCTCAGTTCCGCCGCTCGGACCTTGACACGGCCCGCGCGATCCAGTGAATACAGTTTACATCGTTTATTGGCTGGGATGCAGTGCGATGCGTCCCCCGTCAACCAGGAGAATCCAGCCATGTCGTCCATTCCCCTTCGCGCCGCCGTGCTCGCCGTGCTCGCAGTCTCCATCGTCGTATTCGCTGCCGAAAACCGCGATTCGGGCCAATCCCCCGTCGCAAGCTCCGCTGCGGAGGCCCATCCCCTCGGCATCGGAGAATCGGTGCCTGCGGTCACCGTGCAGGACTCTTCCGGCGCCAGCCACAACCTCAAAGAATTTATCTCGGGCAAGAAGACGGCCATCATCTTCTATCGTGGCGGATGGTGTCCGTTCTGCAATAAGCACCTCAGCGAGATCGCGTCCATTCAGGACGAAATCGCGAAGGCCGGGTACCAAGTCATCGGTATCAACCCCGATCGACCGGAAGACATCGTGAAGTCCCTCGAGAAGAAGAGCTACCCGTTCGCGATCCTCTCCGACAGCGACCTAGCCGCCGCGCGCGCATTCGGTCTCGCGTTCAAGCTGGATGACGACACGGTGTCCAAATACAACGGTTACGGCATCAAGCTCGTTGACTCCGCCGGCGCTCCCCGTTACTCGCTGCCCGTGCCTGCGTTCTACCTCGTCGACGAACAGGGCGCGATCACGTTCTCCTTCCACGATGCGGACTACACCAAGCGCATCGCCAAGGACGACGTACTCAAGGCGATCGGCGCGAACTAAGCCGCCCGGGAGGACCGCGCTGCGGCGTACAGCGCGCCCAGCAGGACCAGCGCGGCGGTCAGTACCGCAAGCGCATCCGCGCCGGGGCCGGGAAGTACCACCACGGGCGTCAGCTCCACATCGACCTGTGTCGCCGCGCCGCTCGTCACGGTCACGTTCGTCACGATCCCCGTCTCGTACCCGATCGCGTTGATCGCCAGCGAGTACGTACCCGGCAGCAGCAGCCGGTAATAGTCCCCGTGGGTCGGGTCGGTGAACACGAGCTGCGGATTGCCGACCACGCGCACCGTCGCGTTCAGCGGCTCGTCCGTGTCCGCGTCCGTCACCACGCCCCGCACGCCCCGGTGCACCCATTCGAGGTAGCTCAGCATCGACTCGCGGTTGTTGTTCCAATACGTCGGCAGCGTGCCCTGCGACGGCTTCTTCGGCACCGACAGTTCGAGCGTGATCTCCGCGTCGCCCATGAACCGGTACATCCAGTCCTGCATCCCGCCCGTCACGATGTACCAGTCGTTGCCGTTCACAATCCCGTTCTGAAACGGCGGAGTGTTGTTCGCGTACATCGGCGGATTGTTCGACGCATACGTCGTCGATAGCGCAACGAAAAGATCGTGATCCGGGGTCAGCGCCGGCGAACCACTGGGCACGCCCGGCGCTGTGTCATACGGATAGCTCGCCACCACCGCGCCCGTATGCAGGTTCGCCGACAACACGAACCGGCGCGCGTGCGACCACGCCATCAACGCCGCCACCTCAGGCTCCAGGCCGGCTAGGTTCGGCGCACCGTTGGCCATCGTCGTCGAAAAGTCCTCCGGATACTCCGGAAACGACCGGTTCAGATCGAACCCGTTCGCGTTCAGCCGCGTGCCCAGCTCGAGTCCGTCCGGGTTCATCAGCGGCACGATCCAGATCGACGTCTCGTTCACGAGCGTCGTCACGCGCGACAGCGATCCGTAATTCGTCAGCAGGTAGTCGATGAAGTACAGGCACATCTCCGTGCCCACCGGCTCGTCGCCGTGCATCGTGGATATGTACTTAAACTCCGGTTCCTCCTGGTCCTGCGCCGGAAAGTCGCTGATGTGCAGCGCCCAGATCGTCCGCCCCTGCACCGACTCGCCGATTGACACCAGCCGCGTGATCGACGGATACGTGTCCGCATAGTCCTGCAAATGCGCCGCCAGTCCCGCGTAGCTGTGGTACACGCCCAGCGTCCGCGACTCCGCCCGCGCGAACGCCGGCGGATCCGGCTGCCGGCCCGCCACCGTCACCCCGTACCCGTTCGCCACGAGGTAGTCGTACTCGCCCGGCGTCGCGAACACCTCGGCGTGCTCCGCCGTCACGTGCCCAACGTTGAACCCCAGCCGGTTTAACTCCGCGAGCACCCCCGCGTCCGGCGGCGAAAGATGCAACTCATACACCAGCCCCGTCCGCGGCCCCGCTGGATCGCCCACGAGCTGCGCAGATGCGCCGCCGCCCGTCACGACCAGCGCGGCCATGCCAATCCAGAAAAACACCCTGCGCAACGGCACCATCCCCATCCGCGACCTCGCCGAATTCTACCAGAGATTCGCTGCCTTCGCGGGGACATGGGTGTCGGCAATTGCCGCAAATCTCAGATGATTCCGGGCCCTCTCCGCACGCCTATCAGCGCGGCCAGGACTCCCGCGCCGAGTGGAATCAGAAGGGTTGTCCAGCCCGCGTCCTTCCAAAAAAAGGCAATGTCCGGAAGCATCCAGATTGTGACGAGCCCGCCGATCACAACACCGATCACAAACCGCGCCACAACTTCAGCAATCAGGTTGTCAAAGAATTCGCGTTTGTATCGCACAGGCGCAAACCCACCTTCTCATATTCTACCGCTCAGTTCAGGTCTTATTCGTGTTTTATCTGCGGTCATCTGCGTAATCTGCGGACAACGCCCCGCCCTTGCCCTCCGCATCCCCCTCGCGCTACGGTGATGTGTTGTTGTTTGAGGAGGTCTCCGCGATGGGTTACTACGGCAACATCCGGCCGGCGAACACGTTCACGCCCGCGCCGACCGTCGATCACGACGCGCGCACGCGCCTCGACGATCTCGATCGCCGTCTCAACCGGCTCGAACTCGAGCACCGCGTCGTCTGGGAAATGCTGCGCGACGCGATGAAGCTCGACGAGGGCGAACTCGATCGCCGCGTCCGCGCGCTCGATCTCCGCGACGGCGTCCAGGACGAGAAAATAACCCCCGTACCCCTGCGCTGCCCCGCGTGCAAGCGCGTCGCATCGTCCCGACACTGGCGCTGCCTCTACTGCGGCCAGGAATTCGAGAAGTTCGCCTACTGATTCCCCAGCGCCGCGAGCCCCTCGGCCGCCTGCCGCTTCACCCGCGGCGACGCGTTCACCGCCGTCAGCAGCGCGCGAAACTCGAGGTCCGCCGCCGCCGCGTTCCCCGCCATCGCGTGCGCCTGGGCCTCCGCGAGCCGGTGCTCCGGCCGCGATCGCGCCGCGGCCGGCGCCGACGACAACACGGCAAACGCGTCCGCGGTACGTCCATCCGAGAGCTGCAACCGCGCGTTCGGCGCCGCGAACGCGCCGCCCGCGCCGTCGGGGTACACCGTATTCACCCGCGCGAGTGATCGCTCCGCCTCGTCGAATCGTCCCGCCTCGATGAACGCATCGATCGCGAAGCACCACAGTTCGACCGGCGCGCGCGCGCCGAGACGTTGCAGCCAGAGCAGCAGGCGTTCCGCCGCGGCCGCCGCCGCGTCCGGCGAATCCCCGGCGATTCGTTCCAACGGCGCGGCCGCGTCCTGCGCGCGGCCCTCCGCGATGTACGCCGATGCCAGCCGCTCCTCCGATTCCGCCAACAGTTTGAGCACGTCGCCGCCCCGCACGTAGTCCGAACGGAACGCGCGCGCCGCCGCCTCGAGGTCTTCGCGCGCCGCTTGCGGTCGGCCAAGCGCCAGCCGCGCCTTCCCCCGCGTCAGCAACGCCGCCGGTGCGCCCGGCTGCAACCGAAGCGCCTGTTCGGCCGTGCGCTCCGCGTCCGCAAACGACCCTACACCGTACAACGCGTTCGCCAGCGGCGACGCGATCACCCGGTCGGCCGTTGGCGCGAGCCGCTGCGCCGCACGAAACGCGTCGACCGCGTTCTGCGGCCGCATCTCGATCGTCGCCAGCACGCCCGCCAGGTAATGCACGCGCCAGTCGTACGGCGTCAACGTCCACGCCCGCTCCAGCAGGTCCTTCGCCGCGTCGAGGCGGCCCGTCTCGATGAACGATTCCGCTGCGCCCACGAGCGTCTGTTCCGCATCCGGCGCGAGCCGAAGCGACTGTTCGTATAGCGGCACGGCGGCTTCGTGGCCGCTCAGATGCCGCATCACGCTCGCCCGGGTGTACACCCAATCGCCGCGGTATGGAACGAAGTGTATCGCCCGCCTGTACGCGGAGTCCGCTGTGGGATAGTCGCCGCGCGCGATCGTCGCGTCGCCGAAGGACGCGTACGCCGTCCCCGATAGCAGCCGTAGTGCGAACGCGCCCTGCGCAACGACCAGAACGATCAGGAATCCGATCAGCGCGGCGCGGCGCACGCTCACGTGCCCCGGCCCGTCGCGATTACCCAGGCCGTCTTCATCATGATCTTCAAGTCCAGCCAGAGCGACCAGTTTTCGATGTAGTACGTGTCCCACGCCACCACTTCGTCGAACGAGTACCGGTG
>CAYUZD010000091.1:0-11323 GCA_964449475.1 uncultured Nitrospirales bacterium | reverse complement strand
TCATGCTGGCGACGACGAGTGCGGTGGAGGAGCGGAGACCGACGGCCTGGGCGAGTTCGACCTGGGCGGGGTCTCTCACGTCATTTTGCGGCGCGATCGCGGACGGCTTTGACGAAAGAGTCGGCGGTCATGCCGGCGGCGCGGCCTTCGGCTTCGGCCTGGTCGGCGTTGAGTCCGGCGCGGTCGATGCGGTAGAGGGCCCAGAGGGCTCCGACGCGGTTGGAACTGGCGCAGTGGAGCAGGATGGGGCCGTCCTTGGCGGCGTCGAGGGCGTTAAACATGGCGGCGAGGTCTGTGTCGGCGGGGATGTCGCGGCCCATGGGGAAATTGAGGTAGTTCATGCCGGCGGCTTCGATGGTTTGTTTCTCGTCGAAGCCGAGTTGGGCCATCTCGGATTCGCCACGGAGGTTGATGACGGTTTTCACGCCGAGGCGGGAGAAGGTGTCGAAGTCGGCGGCGGCGGGTTGCGCGGCGAAGTAGAGATTGCCGTCGGCATGGGCCGTGACCTTGGGCGTGGCGCCGATGGTGACCGGGGCGATCTCGGGCACGGCGGGATTCTCGGCGGCGGTGAAGATGAAGATGTGCTGCGCGGGGAGGACCTCGATGCGTTCGACCAGTTGGAATCCGGCGGGGGTCCATTCGGCAAGGACTTCGGCGACGCTCATTTTGTGATCCATGGGGATCGGG
Source organism: uncultured Nitrospirales bacterium (assembly GCA_964449475.1). GTDB lineage: Bacteria > Hydrogenedentota > Hydrogenedentia > Hydrogenedentales > VFKU01. The sequence continues at coordinate 10,636 of CAYUZD010000091.1, read as the reverse complement.
AACGAGATCGTGGCTGGATCCTGCTCCTTGCGGTATTCGAGGAGGGCGACTTTGCCGCCGGGCTTGAGACATTGGCGGATCTTGGCGAGCATGGGCTGTGGCTCGGAGAATTCGTGGTAGACGTCGACGAGGAGGACCCAATCGGCGGAAGCGGGCGGGAGTTTGGGGTCGTCGGGCTCGCCGAGGATGAGGTCGACGTTGGCAATACCGGCCTCGTTCATGCGCGTCTCGAGTTGATCGAGCATGCCCTGCTGGATGTCCACGGCGAGGACGCGGCCGGAGGGCGCGACGCGCTTGGCGAGGCGGAGCGTGTAGTAGCCGTTGCCGCAGCCGATGTCGGCAACGACATCGCCGTCCTTGAGCGTCATCAGATCGAGGGTGGTCTCGGGTTGTTCGAGTTGGTCGCGCGCTTCTATTAACAGAATTCCGGCGCGTTCGGCGGGGAGGATGTGTGCAGGGACGCGGCCGGATTCGGGGTGGGCGTGTTCTTGAGCGGTGGCGAGCGGAGCGAGCGCGAGGATCAGAGCGAGGATGCTGAAGAGAATGGGGGTGCATTTCATTTGATCGAGATCCTTCATGGGTCGGATAGGAAGCATGGGAGGAATGGGAGTTATGAAGCAAGAATTCTTGCGGGTTGGCCGGAGTGGGCGGACTGGTAGGCGGCGAGGGTGACCTGCAGGGCGCGGAGGCCGTCTTCGCCGGTGGCGCGCATGGGGCGCTGGTCGCGGATGGCGTGGACAAAGTCGGTGACGAGGGCGAGGTTGGCGTCGTCGCCCCAGCCGGCGTAGTCGTGGCGGCCGGTGTTGTCGCGGTAGACGTCGACTTTTTGCGAGAAGGCGTCGACGTAGAGCGCGCCGCGGGGTCCGGTGAGCTCGAGGGTGAGGTCGCCCCAGGTGGGGAAGGACGCGGGGCGGTTCCAACTGGCGACGTGGGCGACGGGGACGCCGCCTTCGAGTTCGAGCTGGAGGCTGCCGACGTCGTCCGTGCGCGGGGTGCGGCCGAGTTTGTTTCCGCAGGCGCAGTAGACGCGGGTGAATTCGCGGCCGGTGATCCAGCGGAGGACGTCGGCGACGTGTACGGTGTGGTCCATGACGGCGCCGCCGCCGCTGAGCCTGGGATCGGCGAACCATCCGCCGGGGAACTGTCCGTTGTTGGTGCAGGCGGCGGAGAGGAGGGGGCCGATGTCGCCTCTGCGGAATCGGTCGCGGGTTTCGATGAGGGCGGTGGCGAAGCGGCAGGGGAAGGCGGTGCCGAGTCCGACGCGAGCACGGCGGCACGCGGCGATCATGGCGCGGGCGTCCGCGACGGTGGTGGCGAGGGGCTTCTCGCAGAGGACCCAGTTGCCGGCGCGCGCGGCCGCTTCGACCATCGGGCGATGGTTGACGTTTTCAGAGCACACGATGACGCCGTCGAGAGAGGATGAGAGGAAGGCGTCCTGATTCGCGGTGAAGGGGACGCCGTAGTGCTTCGCGGCGTCGCGGCCTCGGCGTGGGTTGTCGTCCCAGACGGCGGCGAGCGCGGCGCCGGGGATGCGGGCGAGTGCGGCGGCGTAGGCGTGGGCGTGCATGTGGGCGAAGCTCATGATGCCGATGCGGATCATGTGGACATCTCCGGCGGGGATGCACGCCTAAGCTGGACCCCGCTCGGGCATGGCACACGATTGGATGAAGTCTGGAAGACGCGGGAGAGAGGAGTCATGCGGACTCCCTGCGTGCGAGGTGCTGCGTCGCGACTTCGATGCCGGCGTGGGCCGCGCGCGTGAACCAACGTTGTGCGGAGCGCGCGTTGCGCCGGGTACCGATGCCGCGTTCGTAACACTGCGCGAGGCGGAACTGGGCCCAAGGGTCGCCCATCATCGCGGCGTCGCGGAACAGCGCAAACGCGCGGGAGACGTCGCGCGGGAGACCGAGGCCTTCGACGCATCGCTCGGCGAGTTCGCGCATGGCGCCAGGGTGCCGCCGGCCGGCCGCGCGCTCGAGCCAGGCGACGGCTTCGTCGCGTTCGGCGCGGCCGCGGGCGTTGGCGAGCGCGGCCCCGAGGGAGTACTCCGCGAGGACGTAGCCCTGTTCGGCGGCGCGCCGCAGCCAGCGGATGCCGTTCGCGCGGTGCGCGCGGACGCCGCGGCCGGCGAGGTACATGAGGCCGACGACGGTCTGCGCGTGGCGGCTGCCGGACTCGGCCGCTTTGCGGTACCAGTGGAATGCGCGCGACTCGCTCTTGGGGACGCCGAGTCCGTCGCTGTAGAGCTTGCCGAGACGGACAAGCGCGCGGAGGTCGCCGTCCATCGCGGCGCGGCGGTACCAGGCGGCGGCTTGCTTGTAGTTGCGGGACACGCCGACACCGGATTCGTACGCGCGGGCGAGATGATAGCGGGCGACTTCTTCGCCGTCCTCGGCTGCCATGCGGTACCAGCGCACGGATTGCTCGGGCGATCGTCTGACACCGTGACCCGCGGCGTAGCGATGGCCGAGGGCCAACTGCGCGTAGGTATCGCCCTGGAGCGCGGCTTGCTCGAGCCAGCGCGTGGCGGAGCGCGGCGAACCGGACGCGTTGTCGCCGCGGAAATAGAGATTGGCGAGCGCGAACTGGGCCGGGGCGTATCCGCTGCGAGCAGACCGGCGTAGCCAGCGCAACGCCTTCGCGCGATCCCGGTTTCCGCCGGTGAGGTACGACGCGGCGAGGACGCACTGCGCTTCGGGGTCGCCGGACTCGGCCATTTCGACGAGTTCGGCGTCCATGGTCTACCGGGGCACCTTGACGGCCCGGCCCGTGCGGGCCGAGGACAGCGCCGCCTCGACGATACGGACGACGTGCCGCTCGTGGGCGAGTTGGGGGGCGCCCATGCGGCGATGCGCGGCGCTGAGGAACGCGGCGAGGCGGCGCGACGAGACCTCCGGCGAGAGGGGACTGGTCGCGATGCGACGGCCGCGACCGGCGGAGTCGAGCGAGAGAATCGGCTGGTTCGTGACGAACTGGATCATGCCGGTGGAGCCGCAGCATTCGACGGTGGCGCGCGGAGCGTCCGTGGTCGCGTTCGCGGCGAGTTGCACGATAGGGCCGCGCGCGAGGGTGAGCGTGAGCAACGCGGAATCGACCGAACGCCGGCGCACGAGCTGCGCGAAAACGGTGTCGACGCGCCCCAACGTCGTTGCGATGAAGTCGATGTCGCCGGCGAGCGAGTCGAGCGCCGCGGACTTCACCGCGGAGCCGGCGTGCGCGGCGCGGCGGTGGACGCGGACGAAACCGACCGGGCCGATCGCGCCGGACGCCATCTGGGCTGCCGCGGCGGCGTACTCGGGGCACGCGCGCGAGGGGTACGCGGGGGCAAGAAGCGATCCGGCCGACTGGGCAGCATCGAGGAGGCGGCGCGCGAGACGCGGGTCATGCGTGAGGGGAGCATTCCAGAAGACAGGGACGCCGTTTTTGAGTGCGCGGAGTGCGGCGGCGAGGCCGGGCGAGGGATCGGCGGCGATTACCGCATCCACGCCGGACGCCGCGTCGACGAGGCGCGCGGCGGCCGTTGTGCGAAGACGCGAGGCGGTGCGGCGGGCCTGGGCGCGGGAGGGGTCCGCGCACACGGCGACCACGTGCCCGAGATCGACCGCGACCGCGGCGAGACGGAGCGCGCGCGGCCCGCACCCGAGGAGTGCGAGATGCATTCGTGATTTCCCCCGGCGCGAAGTATAGCAGGGTGGCGCGTGTACGGCGGTATACTGGACGAATGGGGTATGTGCGGCTGCATGGACGGAACCAGAAGGCGTGGTTCGCCGATTCGTTGCTTTCGTACGAGCGCTACCATTATCTGTGTACGCCCAACGAATTGCAGCCGTGGGTCGAGCGAATCGAGGCGCTCCGCGAGGAGGCCGAGGACACCTACGTGGCGACCAACAACCATTACCAGGGGAAGGCCGTGGCAAACGCCTTCGAGTTGCTCACCGCGCTCGGGCGAGCGCCGCGCGCGCTGCCAGATGGCCTGCTGGCGGTCTATCCCAGGTTGTTGCGCGGGCTGATGGCCGATGGCGAGGGTGTACGCGGCACGGGTGTACGCGACGCATGAGGTCGCAGCGCGCGTTCTGGGTCATCGCGGCGGTGTCGGTGGCGCTCGCGATGGGGGCATACGGCGTGCGCGGGATGCTCGGCGGGCGGACCGCGGGCGAGCGCGAACTGCGCGCGGAGCGGGACCGGCAGGTGGCGGAGATGCTGGCGGCGCTCGACTTCGATCCGCGGGTGCGCCTGCCGCAGACGCAGCGGCTAGTCGCGCGCGCAGCGGCGTTCAGCGGCGACCCCGCGACGGAGACGGCCGAGACGCTCTATGCGTTAGGTCTTTTCCACTATTACGGAGAATCTGATACCGCGGCGGCGATGGCCGCGTTCCGCGCGGCGCACGACGCGCGGCCGGAGTGGGCGTGGCCGGTGAACGCCCTAGCCATCGTGGAATTCGTGACCGGCCGGCGGGATGAAGCGCTGGACCGATTCGACGAGGCGCTGCGGCTGCAGCCGGGGTGGAGCCGCCCGCACGCGGACATGGCGATCCTGTTCCGGCGCGCGGGGGAGATGGCGGAGGCACTGGTGCAGGCGCAGACCGCGCTCGAAATCGAGCCGGGGCACCCCATCAACCACTACAACTACGGCGTGATTCTGGACGAACTCGGCCGGCATGCCGAAGCGCGGTCGGAATACCTGAAGACAATCGAACTCGCGCCCGGCCTGCCCCAGGCGCACTACAACCTCGCGTGCGGTTACGCTCGCGAGGGCAACATCGAGCAGGCGCTGGGGCCGCTCGAGCGCGCGATCGCGCTCGAACCCGCGTTTCGCGAGGACGCGGCGACGGACCCGGATTTTGGGCCTGTGAGAAATGACCCTCGGTTTGCGGTAGTGGCGGGGACGAGCGCCGCGTGAGGCACGTGAACAGGCTGGACCAAAACCACAGGCTGCGATCTTGATCGAGCCGCGCACGGAGAGTAGCGTACCGGCGAGCGTGTGTTCCCATGAATACAATCGACCGTGAGGTGTTCGTATGATGGGTGTAAAGCGCGTTTTTCTTGGGGTAATGGTAGTTGCGGCTTGTGCCTGGCTTGCTGGGTGCGCCCCCAAACCCGCGCCGGATACCAAGGCCACGCGCCAGCCGACGTTGGATCCGATTCCAGATGCTGGAACGCTAATGGGATGGGCGAAGAAACTAGGTGCGCGGGAGCTCGAAAAGCTCGCGGCGGCGGAGATGCTATATAGGAACCACACGTACCAGCACCTGCTGAACACGGGCGATCTCGACCCGGTCGTTCACTACGGCAAGTATTTTCGGGAATTTCGCAGTTTCGATGTCGAGAATATCGAGCTAACGGGATCTGTGATTCATCCAGTCAAGTACACGATACGCTACGATTTTGACTTGTTCGGCACCGTTTTTCGGCGTGGGCAGTTGAGAGACACACACTTGGCCGAGGAGGCCAGGGCGGATTATTTTGTAACGCCAGATTTGAGAGACTCGATTTTGCGCGAGTACGAATCGGACGAAGGCTGCAGACCGATCGACGCCAAAAACCCGGTGTTGGAGCGGCCGAATTACTGGGCATATCGCACGGATGCGATATTCGGACACACGTGGGACTTGAACGACGTGACGGAGTGAAACGGGAATGCGGCTTGACAGGCCGGGTGGCGTGTGCTAGGCTTTCGCTAAATTGGTCGGCTGGGCCTTGTCGTGTAGATGGGGCAAGCTTGGGGAGGAGAAGCCGCGTAATTTTTCGCAAACACCGCACGCTGGAACGGATTCATCCATTTGGAAGGTAGAGTCGGGGCGTTCGCGGGGCACGGTGTGAAGCGACGAATGGCGGCGACTTCCTCGAAGGGCGCCACAGCCGATACAAGACCCTTAAGAGGGAGGAGGTGAAAGAACATATGAAGAAGATCGCAATCTTTGCCGCCATCATGGTGGTAGGCGCGGGCGTTGCACTTGCGACGACGCTGGCCGTCCCGTTCTTTACGGATAACCAGTCGATCAACTCGGCGACGAACGGTATCGTCGGTCGAATTGGTATCAAGGAAGCGGCAGGCGTTCCGCAGACGCTGACGGTAACCTACACGGCGTTGGACTCGTCGGGCGATCCTACGGACCAGATCGTGACGTTTGCGCTTGGCGCGAACCAGTCGGTTCGTTGGAACCCGGTGCAGAGCAACAACACGGAAGGTACGGCCGCGAACTCGATCGGTAACATGACGATTTCCGGCGGTACGAGCAACCGCACGGTGGGTGCCGCGCTCGTGGAGAGCAGCATCGCGGGCGGTATCGTGGGTAACTACACGGAAATCGACCTGAGCCGTTCGGCGACGTCGGCGCACGTTCTGCTTCCGCAGTAATACGCCACAACTCGATACGCTGGTTAGCGAGCGAGCCTGACAAGATTTGCGAGGCGGGTATGTCGAGAGACATACCCGCCTTTAGTGTTTTTTGTCGGGCCTTTGCTGTGGCAAACGCCGATCCGGGATCCTGGCCACATAGAGGGATGGGCAACATAAGGCGGGGGCACGCTCTACAAGGTTCAAGCGGTGCCGGAACCGGGTGCATGGTTTACGTTTTAGTCCGGCAACATGGTTTACACATTGCCTTCCTGGCGTTGCGTTGCGCGTTCGTCCCCGGGGACGAGCGCGCCGCTAACCTCAGCCCCATACATTGCAAGGGCAATAGGCCGCTGCTATATTCGGAAGCTCTCCCACGATCCCGAACGACGAGGTCCGCCGTATGCACGCCACGCCGCTCTCCCGCCGCGATTTCCTCAAGTCCGCTTCCGCCCTGGCCGCCGGCGCCATCACGCTCCACGCCGCGCCCGCCTTCATGGCCGCCGCGGCTGAACCCGCCGGCGAATACGACTTTCTCACCGCCGTCGAGGCTGCGCGCCTGATCCGTACGAAACACGTCTCCTCCGTTGAACTCACGGAGCGCATGTTCCATCGCATCGACACGCTCAACCCTGGCATCAACGCCATCATCCTCACGTTCGAGGACGAAGCCCGCCAGCGCGCGAAGGAGGCCGACGCCGCCATCGCCCGCGGCGATCTCTGGGGGCCCTTCCACGGCGTCCCGATGACGATGAAGGAAATGATCGGCATGCGCGGCGTGCTCACCACGTCCGGCGCGCCGGAATTGAAGGACTTCCGCCCGGACTACGACGCCACCGTCTACACGCGCATGCACAACGCGGGCGGCGTGGTCCTCGGCAAGACGAACCAGCCCGTCCACGCGCTCGACATGCAGACGTACAATCCGTTGCACGGCACGACGAACAACCCGTGGGACGTCACGCGCACGACCGGCGGCTCCACCGGCGGCGGCGCGGCCGCGGTCGCCGCGGGCCTCACCTTTCTCGAAACCGGCAGCGACATCGGCGGCTCGATTCGCGAACCCTCGAACTTCTGCGGCGTCTACGGCCACAAACCCACCGTCCACGTTATTCCGAAGACCGGCTTCAACCCGCCCGGCCCGCCGTCGCTGCCGAACGTCCTTTCTGTCGCCGGCCCGCTCGCGCGCAGCGCCGCAGACCTCAAGGCTGCGATGGAAGTCCTCGGCGGACCCGACGGCGCCGATGCGATCGCGTACGAATGGAAACTCCCGCAGGCGCGCGGCGCTAGTTTAAAGGACTACCGGGTCCGCGTCGTTATCGACGACCCCATCTGCCCCGTCGTGCCCGAAGTGAAGGACGTGTTGCAGAACGCGGTCGATGCGCTCGTCAAGGCCGGCGCGACCGTCGTCGAAGGCTGGCCGGACGGCATCAACCCGCAGCGGCAGCTCGAGCTCTACCTGCAACTCCTTGTCGCCTCGATCCCGCCGCAACCCGCGCCGCCCGCCGACAAGATCCCGCCCCCGGGGTTCTCCAGCGTAAACATCATCCCGCTCGTGATGAAGGCGATGACGTTGAACTTCCGCGCTTATATTGAACTCCAGAACCAGCGCATCCAGGCCCAGGCCGCCTGGCAGGAAGCCTTCAAGGGCATCGACGCGTTCCTGATGCCCACCAACTTCGTCCCCGCGTTCCCGCACGACCACTCCGAGCCGATGATGCTCCGCGTGCTCGAGACCTCGCTCGGAAAACGAGCCTACCTCGACCTGCTCTACTGGATCTCGTTCGCGACGATGACCGGCCTGCCCGCGACCACCGCGCCCGTCGGCCGCACGAAGGACAAAAACCTCCCCGTCGGCATCCAGATCATGGGGCCCTACCTCGAAGACGCCACGCCCATCGACATCGCCGGCCGCCTCACCGAACACATCGGCGGCTTCACCCCGCCTCCGGGATTCGCCTAGGCTACGACACTCGACTCGCGTCCCGCCGCCACCGGCGCGAGCGTCACCGGAATGCCGCACAACACGGCGTTCCCCGACACCGCGTCCAGCAACTCCTCGTCCGCGAGCAAATTGCTGTTCACGCCGGCGTGTTCCCGCGCGATGCTGAGCCGCGCGTCCGGCGCGTCGTGTCCCCACCCGTGCGGCAGACTTACGACGCCGGGCATCATGTCGTCCGTCACCTCGACCGGCGCCGCAATCCGGCCGGTACGCGACGTGACGGTCACCGAGTCGCCCGTCTCCACGCCCAACTCCGCCGCGTCCGCGGGATTCATCAGCAGCGTGCACCGCGGCTTGCCTGACACCAGCCGCGGCGTGTTGTGCATCCACGAATTATTTGACCGCAACTGCCGCCGCCCAACCAGCAGGAACCCGTTCCCGTTCCGCGCCAGCCGCTCGCGCAACCGCGGCACGTCGCGCACGACGATCTCCGGCGCCAACTCCACCTTCCCGCCCGGCGTGCGCAGCACCTCCGGCAGCCGCGGCTTGAGCGGCCCGAGATCGATCCCATGCGGCGCCGCCTCCAGCTTCGCCAGGGTCAGCCCGTCCGGGTTCGCGCCGAATGCCTCGCCGTACGGCCCCGTCCGCAGCATGAAATCCAGCACACGTTCCGGCCCGCGCCGCGGTGCGAGCGCCTTCACGATCGCGTCGGCGTCGCATCCCGCGATCGCCGATTGTTCCAACTTCGTCTCGCGCTCAGCCAGGTTCCGGATCACCATGTCGTCGAGCAGCGACGTGTCCGCGCGGGTGCCCATGCCCGATAGCAGCCCCGTCAGCCGCAGCACCGTCTCCCACTCGTACGGCGCGTCCGCGGGCTTCGCGAACACCGGCGGCGAGAACCGCGCGCAGTCGCGCACGGCCAGTTGCGCGAACGCCATGTCGTAGTGGCAGTTCTCCAGCGGCGACAGCCCCGGCAGAATCACGTCCGCGTGCCGCGAGGTCTCGTTCAGGTACAGGTCGAGGCTTAGCATGAACTCGAGCGAGTCCAGCGCACGCGACAGCCGCGTCCCGTTCGGCGTGCTCAGCACCGGGTTGCCCGCGACCGCGATCAGCACGCGGATCTGTCCCTCGCCGGGCGTCTCGATCTCCTCCGCCAGGCACGCCACCGGCAATTCGCCGAAGATCTCCGGCAACCCGCGCACGCGCGTCCGGTGCCGCCCGGTCCGCAGTCCTTTGCCCGCGCCGGGCATGCCCTTCGTGTTGCCCGGACCATGCGCCGGCAGCGTGAACATCGCGCCGCCCGCGCGGTCGAGGTTGCCCGTCAGCACATGAATCACGTCCGGCAGCCAGCTCGCCAGTGTGCCGAACTCCTGCGTGCATGTCCCGATTCGCGCATACACCGCCGCGCTCAACGACGACGCGAGTTCCCGCGCGATGCGCCGGATGGTGTCCGCGTCAATTCCGCACACCTCGGCCACCGCCTCCGGTGTAAAGGGCTCGGCCAGCGCCGCAATGTCGTCAAATCCGTTCGACAATGGCTCCAGTCGTCCCGGCTTTACGAGTCCTTCCGCGATCAGCGTATTCACGATCGCGAAGAGGAAAAACGCGTCCGTCCCCGGACGGATAAACACGTGCTCGTCCGCGACGCGCGCGGTCTCGGTGCGCCGCGGATCGATCACCACCACGCGCCCGCCCCGCGCCCGAATCCGCTTCAATCGCTCCGCGTAGTTCGGCGCCGTCATCAGGCTGCCGTTGGACACCACCGGGTTCGCGCCGAGGATCAGCAGGTACTGCGTCCGGTCGATGTCCGGAATCGGAATGCTCAGCCCCGTGCCGAACATCGCCGCCGACGCGACCTGTTTCGGCATCTGGTCGACCGTGCTCGCCGAGAACACGTTCTGGGTCCCCAGCGCGCGCAACAAGACTTGCCCATAGATCGCGAGTCCCGTGTTGTGCACTGACGGATTGCCGAGATACACACCAACCGCGTTCCGCCCTCGCTGTTGGATGATTGGCAGCAATCGCCTCTCGATCTCCGCGAACGCTTCGTCCCACGTCGCCGCGTGCCAGCCGTCCGCGCGGCGAATCATCGGCGTTCGCAGCCGGTCGGGATCGCTGTCGAGGTCCTGCAGTGCCACGCCCTTGGGGCAAATGTACCCCTCGCTGAACGCGTCGTGCGCGTCCCCGCGGACAGCCGTCACGCGCCGACCGTCCACCGTCAACTCCAGCCCGCACGTCGCCTCGCACAGCGGGCAAATCCGGTATCTCGTTTCCGCGCCCATCAGTATGCCTCCCAGCCGCAATCTCCAGTATATCCCGTCATTCCGTCGCCGGCGCGCCCAACCACGACGCGCCGTA
>CAYUZD010000090.1:0-11332 GCA_964449475.1 uncultured Nitrospirales bacterium | reverse complement strand
GCAGGCGCAGGTGCGGCGTCTGGCCGCGCTGCGTTTCCTGCACAAACAGCAGCGCGGCGCCGGCGCAGGCAAGCGCAGCGGGCGCGTCGTCGAGACCGACGCCCTTGAGCGTGGCGAGGTCGAACTGGCGTTCGAGCAGCGTGCGCGCGTGGGGCGCGTCGAAATCGTGGTCGGGCCGTGTGCGGAATGCGGACGCGGTGAAGCGCGATTGGAGGCGTTTGAGGAACGCGGCGTCGAGCGTGTCCGGCACAAGGACCTCGGCCGGGCGCGTGCGCGTGAGTTCGTCGGCGAGGACCTGTTCGGAATCGACCGGCGCGGCGAGGAACTCGCCCGTGGTCACGTCGACGAGCGCGAGGCCGCCGGCGCCCTGGTCGAACGTGAGCGCGGCGAGGTAGTTGTTCGCGCGGTCGTCGAGGAGTTCGGGCTCCATGACGGTGCCGGGGGTGACCGTGCGGACGACTTCGCGGCGGACGATGCCCTTGGCGGCTTTGGGGTCCTCGACCTGGTCGCAGATGCAGACGGTGCGGCCGGCGCGGATGAGGCGCGCGAGGTAGCCGTCCACCGCGCGGAAGGGCACGCCCGCCATGGGGATGCGTTCTTTCTTGTCGGCGGCGTCGCGCGAGGTCAGCGCGAGGTCGAGCAGCGCGGCGGCTTCGATGGCGTCCTCGAAGAACAGTTCATAGAAGTCGCCCATGCGGAAGAAGAGGATCGCGTCGCCGGCCTCGGCCTTCGCGGCGAGGTACTGCCGCAGCATCGGCGTGAGGTCGGCCTCGGCAATGTCTTCGAGTTTCGCCCATTCGCGTTGCGCCATAGGCGGGGAGTATAGCGAACACGAGGTCGAAGGAGGTTAGGGTTGGGCCCCGCCGATCCGGACGGTCCCGCCGTGGGCGTAGAGCACGATGGGGCGATCGAAGGTACCTGTCTCTGATGAAAGCCCCGACATGATGTTCACGGAGGCGCCCGGGGCCACGACGTCCAACGCGTCGCGGAGACTCGAGAACGGCTTGTCCGGCGTTCCGATCTCGATTCCGGTGTAGTCGAAATCGACCCAAGCCACATTGATCGCGAGCGCGATAAGCAATTCGATGGACTGGAGTTCGCCGTCCGAGTCGAGATCAGCCAAATCGAAGAAGGCCCGGAGTATTCCGATCTCGGCGAGCGAGAGTCCGTTACTCAGATCGAGGTCGTGCGCAGGGAAGAGCAGCAACGCCTCGGTGAGCCGGGCGATCGTGAGTTCGTAGTAGTTCGTATTCGCCAGACTCGCGTCGATAAACCGGTACGTCGGAATACCGTTTACGATGGAAATCAGCAGAAACCCGCCGGAGACGGGGAGCAACCGGTAGGGCGTGCCGGATTCGAGGCGCACGCCGGTGATGCCGTAGTTGGCGGGATTCCAACGCTGCACATGAAACGAGCCGCTCAGGTCCCGCAGCGAGTACGGAATCTGATCATCCCAGGCGACGTCGGTTACGTTGTTGGAGAGATTATCGAGGTGAACGAGTGAAATCGCGTCGAACACGCGTCCGGACCCCAGAATCAGGAGTGAGCCGTCCGGCGAAACCCGGATGGGGTGCATGAAACCATCGCTGGTATGAAGCGGCGAATCTACGGGATCCCCGAGCGTGCCGAACTCGCCGATGTCTTCCGAAAGAATGTCGAGGGGGGACATATCGTCTCGTTGGAAGTACATCTTGCGGTTGACGGGGCTCCAAACGTACTCGTACGAGAAGTAATTCCACTCACGCTGATCGAGAAGCACGCCGTCAGGGCTGTAGGTAAAGTGGGATACCCAGGCGCCGGTGGGATCGCAGACGAACAGCAGTTCGTCGGCGGTCGAGAGTCCCAGCGGTTCCTCCGGCGAATTGACGAACGGTTCCTCCGTGGGGGTCCCGTCCAGATCGATTTTCGTGATCTTGCCGGTGGCGTACGCTAGGTAGAGCCGCTGGGGATCGGCGGAGTACGCGATGAATTTCGGGGCCTCGGTGAGCGAAAGCGTATCCAGGTATTCCTCGGTGGCGGCGTCCCACCGGAAAATGCTGAGGTGCGCGATGCTAAGAAGATAGACGATCTCGTCCTGGCCGAGGAATACGGCATCCGGGGTGTACGCGAGGCCGACCGGGTCGACCGGTTCGCCGGGTGTTTGCGGATTCAGAAGTGCGATGTCGACGGCTTCGATTCCGACGCCGGGCGCGGAGGCGTCGGAGAAAAACCCGTACACCGTTTCATTGGCGACCCAGATTTCGGAGATGGGATTGATGACGTCCAACTGGCCCGTTTCCAACATGGTGTTCGAATAGGCGTAGAGGGTGACGCCCCGCAGGACGATCGGAAGGTCGCCGTAGAAGGCCAGATCGGTGAAGGACCCGGCGAGGGAATTCGAGAACGTCAAATCCGCGGAATTGTAGATGATGCCCGCGTTGTCCACGACACGGGCTTCGTTTGGAAAGATGTACGTCCGTGAGGCGCCGGGGTAGTCGCCGTGGTAGGGACTGTCCACCTGACTGGCGAAGGTCCCGTCCGGATTGACGACGATCCGCATCATGTCGGATGGGCTGATCCCGGTGCTTCGTCCGAATATCCGATTGGCCGATCGCGAGGCGGAGAAGCCAGTCATCGAGTAGAAATACTCGATCGATTCGAAGAGGACACCTGTCGATTTGTTCATGCTGAGGAAACCGTCGCCCGCGAAGTTCAGGACGAGTGCGCCCTCCAGCGCGATGACTGCATCGACGTCTGCGCTCGTATTGCGCAAGTGGATCTCGTTCGTGCCGAGCAATGTGAACCGGGAGGTGCGGCGCCCGAAGCTGATGAAGAGGCCGTCGTCGTCAACGGCGAACGCTGTGGGCACGTCGTTCAGGCCGATTTGGGCGAGCCACGTTTCGGTGGCCAGGTTGAAGCGCTCGATCCGTGCGAGGTTGGACAGATCGCCGGACCGGGGGGTATCAAAGAGGAAATACAGGATGCCGTTGTGCTCGGTCTTGTCGAGCCACTGGTCGCCGCTGGCGATCGCGGACAACACTACCCCGGCGAAGAGGGTTGCGGCTCGAAATTTTGCTCGCAACGATGAATTCTTCACCGGCCGTGCCCCCGTTCGAGTTCCCGCGCCGCGGTGCACTTGGGCGATGTACTAGTCCGGACACATAATTGTACGAGAATTGCCTAAATTCGTCAATAGAGAACTGTACGTCCTCAATCCGATAGCGTGGATGCAAACGGCAGTCCCGCGCCCGGCGTTCGCGGGGTTGCGAAGCGGATTGCCCAGGACTGGCTCAAACTCGGTCGGTCATCACGCTGTACGGCTGACCGGCGGGATTCCATTGTCCGGCACCGGCTCCCGAGAGTGTAAGTTCGGTGGGGAAGACGGCGGCGTGGACGTTGGTGGTGGGGAGCCAGACGCGGTCGTGTTGCACGACGATGAGGAGGCCGCGGATGTCGCCGATGGGGGAGAAGTTGGGGGAGTGGTCGATGTAGTAGTGCAGGCCGAGGGCGCCGGCGATTTGTTCTTCCGCGGCGGGCACGTCGGGCACGACGAGGCCGATCTCGCTCTGCCACAGGATGTGCTCGGAGCTGAACGGGCCCGTGATGCCGTTGGCGAGGTCGTGCTGGACGATGAATTCGAGGATGTTGCCGGCGGGGTCGTTGAAGTAGAAGGACTCGGCGTTCCAGGCCTTGAACCGCATGATTTTTTCGGGCGTGTCGCGGATAGTGAGGATGGGACAGCGCGGTTCGAGCCAGGCCATCGCGGGTTCAAGCTGGTTCTCGGGGATGGTGAACGCGAAATGGTAGAACGGGCGCTGGGCGGGGTCGCCGGGGACGAACTCAATGACGGACTGGCCGGCGGTGACGCGCACGGAGCCGTCCGACGCTTCGACGGGCAGCATCAGCACGTCCCGGTAGTACGCGGCTTGTTCCGCGAGGTTGTTCGCGTGCAGGCGCGTGTGGCGGATCTCGACCTGCGCGGAGTCCTCGCGCTTCGTCTGCGCGGCAAGCAGCGGCGCGTGCATCGCGGCGATCGCCGCCGCGGACCACTGGAGGAATTCGCGGCGGGTTGCCGAGCGCGATTTTAGCGAGCGGTGCATGATTTTCTCCGGAATCGGATTCAATCATCCTATGCCAATCCCACGTCGTGAAGAAAACCGTCCGACAATTCCGTAGTTTTGCGGAGACTGAGACGATCATTGACGCCCGGGGAGCGGATGCGGACAGTCTCCGAGCTATCGAGGCAGCACTTGGGTGGCCTACATCCGACGCGAAAGAGTTCATCGCGCCGTTCCGGGTTGCATTGGAATTGGCACGGTCACTATATTTGGCCGCACGTTCCGGTTGACGCGTTCCCCCCGGGTATGGCGAAACACGCTTGAATTTCATGGATGCAGCCCCCGCTCCGCGCGCCGGTACCATCACGCTGCTGTCCGTTACGGCCCCGGTGTTCAATGAATCCGGCGTTATCCGCGGGGTCGTGGAGGATTGGCGCGGCAGCCTCGGACGGTTGGGAATCCCCGCGGAAATCGTGTTGTGCGATGACGGGTCCACGGACGGGACCGGCGAAATCCTCGACGACCTGCGCGCTCGCTACCCGGAAGTGCGGGTGGTCGGAGACGGGAAGAACCACGGATACGGCCACGCGATGTGCGCGGCGATTCAGGCGACCCGTGGCGACTACGTTGTAACGATCGATTCCGACGGGCAGTTCTCGCTCGACGATCTGCCCGAGATGATCCGGGTGATGAAGGAGCACGACGCCGACGCGGTGACCGGCTCACGGCCGCGCAAGCGCGACAATCCGGTGAGAATCATCGCCGATCGCGGCCTGAACCTGATCGTACGCGTTTTATTCAGGACGAATCTGCGGGACACCAACTGCGCGCTGAAGATCATCCGGGGCGATCTGCTGCGATCGATGATCTTGGACTCGGCGGGGTTCTCGTTTCCCACGGAGGTGTGCGTCAAGCTGGAGGCGAGGAACGTGCGGGTGTACGAATCGCCGATCCGGCACGTGCCGCGTAACCAGGGCGAGAGCAAGCTGAAAGTCGGGCGGACCGCGTGGAGAATGTTCTGGTTTCTGATCTACCTGCGGCTTCGGTTGTATTTATCGCGTCACGGCAGCGTGACGCGGTTCTAAGCGCCTAGCGTATTCGGGATTCAGGGTGGATCATGTCCGATAGTCGATTGGCGTTGGTCACCGGCGGGGCGGGATTCATCGGATCCCACCTGGTGGACGCGCTGGTCGAAGCCGGGTGGCGGGTCCGCGTGCTCGACGATTTGTCGACCGGAGACCGGCGACATGTTTCGAGCTCGGCCGAGTTCGTGGAGGGATCGATTCTATCGGACGCGCGGTGCCGGGAGGCGTGTTCCGGCGCGGATACGGTGTTTCATCTGGCGGCAAAGGTCACGATCCGGCATTCACTCGAGACCTACTGCGAGGACGCCGAGACCAATCTGGTGGGGACGTTGAAGTTGTTTCGCGCGGCGGCGGCCGGTGGGGTCCGGCGATTCGTGTTCGCGAGCAGCATGGGCGTCTACGGCGATTGCGCCGAGGGAACGCCTGTCGACGAAGACCACGCGCAGGTGCCGCTCAGCCCGTACGGCGTGAGCAAACTCGCCGCCGAACGAGACCTCCTGTTGCTTGGTTCGCGCGCGGGCGTCGAACCGGTCATTCTCCGGCTGTTCAACACCTACGGTACGCGCCAGGGTTACACGCCGTACGTCGGGGTGCTGACCATATTTATTACGCGCCTGCTGGCGGGGCAGGCCTGCACGATTTTCGGGGACGGCGAACAACGGCGCGATTTCATTCACGTGGCGGACGTGGCGCGGGCGTTCCGGCTGGCGGCGGACGCGCCGGGCGCGCCCGGAGGCATATTCAACGTCGGGACGGGCCGGGGGACGAGCATCAACGAACTGTCGGCGTTGCTGGAGGGGCGGTTCCCCGGCGCGAAATTTGTACATGCGCCGACGGACGAGTCCGAGATTCGAAACTCGATCGCGGACATCGGACGCGCGAGGGCAACGCTCGGATTCGGCGACTGCCGTGCGCTCGCCGATACGATTCACGAAGTGATCGAGTACATCCGCGCGAATCCGATCCGCCAATGATGCGCGGCGTCCACACGGCGTTGTGGGACCTGTTGCTCTTGATGTCCGCGTACTGCGCGGCGATGCTCGTGGTGGACGGCGTGCGCGTGGTCCGCGGGCCGGACTTCTTCGATTACCGCCCGGCCGAGAGCGTGCAATACACGGCGGCAATCCGGCTCCTGGAGGGCGAACCGGTCTACCCCGTCTTCTCCGAGTCCGGTGTGTACAACGTGTACGGGTTCATGCACACGTGGATCTTCGCGGCGGCGATGCGGGTCTTCGGGGACGGGTTGTTCGTGCCGAAGGCGGCCGTGTTCGTGTGGAGCACGCTGGGGCTGGCCGGTCTGGCCGTGGCGGCGCGGCTTGCCACCGGGTCGGGTCTCGCGGGCCTCGTCGCGGTCGGCGTGTTCGGCGGATTGTATCCCGTGATCGCGCCGCCGGAACTCTACGGACTCCGCCCGGACGCGTTCGCCGCATCTGCCACCGTCTGGGGATTGTGCGCGGCACTTGCGCACGTGCGCGGCGGATTCAAACGGGCGCGGTGGGCGATGATCGCGGCGGTACTCTTCGTTCTCGCCGGGTTGGCCAAGCAGACCTTCGTCTTGTTCGCCGTCGCCTATTTTGTCTACCTTTGGATGAACGTCGGGATTCGTCCCGCCATCCTCGCGGCGATCCCCGCCGTCTTGACGGGTGTCGCCGGCCTGCTGCGGTTTAACACGGGGGGCGAACACCTCATCGCGGCGACGCTCGCGTTCGGCGATCACAAGCTCCACGGCATGGGAGAGATCGTCTCACGATTGAAAGCATTTCTGGTTCCGCAGATCCTTCCGCTGGCCGTTGGTCTGCTCGCGATGGCGCGCATCCGGGCGCATCCCGAGGTTCGCCTAATCGCGCTCACGTGGGCGGCGGCGTTCGTCGCCGGGCTGGTGCCTTCGATCAAGGTCGGAGGCGCCACAAACGCCATGCTGCTCTACGAGATGATCACGGGACTGATGGCGGGCATGGCGGTGCGCGGATGGATGCCGGGGACCGCGGGCGAGACGCGCCGGGCCGCCGCCGTGGCCGCCGCGCTACTCGCGTTTCTCCTGCTTCAACTGGCTCCGTTGACCAGCCGCAGTCTTCGGGAACCCAAATCGGCCCCGCTCGACGCGGCACGCGAGTTCATTCAGGCACACCGGGACGAACGCATTTATTTCCCGGCACGGAACTACATCACGTATCAGGTCCAAGGTGAGTTCTACATCGAGGAGTTCGTTCTGTTCGACTACTGCGAGCCGAGAATGGGGAATCGTGCACTCCCGGCGGATCTCGTGAGCAAGATCGAATCGGGCTATTTCGACTATGTCATTGGACCGCTTGGACGGGAAGAGACCGTGTTCGCCCGGTTCCTGTTCCAGCATTACGGCGAACCGGAAGCGCCGCGAATCGAGGGCTGGGAAGTGTACGTCCCGCTTGCCCGCTCCGGTACCGAATCCGCCGCGCCGGAGGAGACAGGCGCGAACTGAACGGGTGCCGGTCGCCGGCCCGGCATCGCGGCTGGCTATGGTAGACTCGCGAAGTGGAGAAGATTGTCCGAAAATTCCGTAGTTTTGCGGAGGCGGCCGAGCGGGCGTTTTGGCGGTCGTTGACGCCCGAGGAACGGATGGAGATTTTCTCCGAACTGCAGAGGCGGTACCAGGGTGACCCTCCCCCCGACTCGAGAGAATTTATCGCGTTGTTAAACGCCGGCGGCGAGATTGTTTGCCACGGATGAACACGGATGAGCTCGGATAGCCCCTCGCGGGTGGTTGTTGGTGTTGCGGCTTCTTTTTTCCATTCGTGGTTGATCGGAGGAAGCGATTGCTTCGTCGCACACTTCGCTCCTCGCAATGACAATTATGGGGCCACCCAGCAAGGGCTGAATTCTTGAGATGAGCCGGTTTCTGCAGATTGGGCTGGACGGCGCGGACCCGGCGCTGGTGGGGCGGTGGATGGGCGAGGGGCGACTGCCGAATTTGGCGGCGCTGGTGGGGCGCGGGGCGCTGCTGCCGTGCCGGAGCACGACGCCGTGCGCGACGTTTCCGGCGTGGACGACGTGCGTGACGGGGGTGAACCCGGGGCGGCACGGGATTCTGGATTTCACGTGCGTGACGCCCGGGCGGTACGCGATCGAGTTCGTGAACTCGGCGTGGCGCGCGGTGCCGACGATCTGGAATGTGCTGTCCGACGCGGGCAAACGCGTGTGCGTGTTGGGCGTGCCGGCGACGTATCCGCCCGAGGCGGTGAACGGCGTGCTGGTGTCCGGGTTCGATTCGCCGGTGTGCACGGCGGTGGACCGCTCGTTCGTGTATCCCGAGGCCGCGTGGGACGACGTGAAGGCGTGGCGGTTCGCGGACTTTCAGGAGAGCGACATCGGGCCGGAGTGGCACGCGATGGCGTTCGAGCGCTTGATGCGCGGCATCGCGGAGAAGGAGCGCATCGCGCTGCGGATGTTGAATCGGGAGCCGTGGGACTTTTTCATGGCGGTGTTCGGCGAGAGCGACACCGTCGCGCACCACTTCTGGCTGTTCCACGATCCGAAGTCGCCGCGGCACCGGCCGGGGTTCGAGCACGCGATCCGCGACGTGTATGCACGACTGGATGAAAGCGTCGGGAAGCTTGTCGAAGCAGCGGGCGATGGCGTTGTCGTTGGGGTCGTCTCGGATCACGGGTTCGGCGGATCGGGCTCGGGCGTGGTGCACCTGAACAATTGGCTCGCGGAGCGCGGGCATCTCGCGTTCGCGCCGGAGCGCGGCGGGCTGCTGAAGCGCGCGGCGATGGCGCTGACCCCGGGGACGTGGCAGGGCGCGCTGTTCCGCCGGTTTCAGGGGCTGGCGGCGCGCGCGGAGAGCGCGTCGCGGTTCGCGGGGATTGACTGGCAGCGGACGAGGGCGTGGTCGGAGGAACTGAACTATTTCCCGTCGGTGCGGGTGAATTTGCGCGGGCGGGATCCAGAGGGCGTGGTCGCGCCGGGAGACTACGACGCATTTGCGCGCGATCTGTGCGCGGAGTTGGAGTCGTGGGACGCGATCGCGAAGGCGTGGCGGCGGGACGAGATCTACGACGGACCGCACGCGGACCGCGCGCCGGACATCGTGATCGAGCTCGCGCTCGAGGACGGGTACAGCCCGTCGTGCCTGCGTTCGCGCGGTGGCCGGGCGTATCGCCGGTTGCGCCCGGAGGAGCACTTGGGCGGCAAGGAGCGCGGCATGACGGGCAACCACCGGCCGGTGGGCGTGTTCGCGCTGTCGGAGCCGGTACAGGCGCGGGAGTGCTCGCTGCTCGACGTCGCGCCGACGGTGTACGCGGCGCTGGGCGTTGCGGGTCCGGCGATGGAGGGACGATCTCTGCTGACCGTTGAGGCGGGGGTTTCTGGAGAGACGCGGGCAGGCGAGACGCCCGCCCCACCCGGGCGGGTCGGGGTCCTGGGCGAGAGAGTCGCCGCCTACTCGGCAGAGGAATCCGCCGCGATCGAAGCGCGGCTGCGCGACCTGGGTTATTTTGAGTGAACGGCTGAACATCGCGGTGGTGGGCGCGTGCCCGTATCCCGTGCCGCAGGGGTCGCAGGTGTACCTGCGATCGACGGCGCTGGCGTTTCGCGAGGCGGGCCACTCGCCGCGGCTGGTCACGTACGGCTACGGCATCGGCGAGGACGCGTCCGGCCTGCCGCTGCACCGCGGGCGGAACGTGCCGGGCGGACGGAAAACGGCGGCTGGGCCGTCGTGGGCGAAACCGATCCAGGACGTGCAGCTCGCGCGCGAGCTGCGGCGCGTGGTGCGCGACGAGCGCATCGACGTGGTGAACGCGCACAACTACGAAGGGTTGTTGGTGGCGCTGGCGGCGCGGGCGCGGCCGATCCTGTATCACGCGCACAACGCGATGGCCGACGAGTTGCCGTACTACTTCGCGAACCCGGACCAGTCGGCGACGATGGGCCGGTGGCTGGACGAGAAACTGCCGCGGCGCGCGGACCATATTGTCGCTCCGCACGCGAAGCTGGCGGAGTACCTCGTGTCGTGCGGATGCGCGCGGGACCGCGTGCACGTGGTGCCGCCGTGCATCGACGTGGAGGCGTTCGAGCCGGCGCAACCGGCGCGGACGGACGCGTCGATCGTGTACGCGGGGAACCTGGACGAGTACCAGAACCTGTCGCTGCTGTACCGGGCGATGGAGCGGGTGCTGGCGGACGTGCCGGGGACGGAGCTGGTCGTGGCGACGCCGGACCCGCGCGTGGTGGAGACCCGCGGTCTGGTGGAGCATGCGCGCGTCGTGCGGACGCACTCGCTGGCCGACGTGGCGCGGCAGTTGCAGCGCGACATCGTCTTCGCGTGCCCGCGCACCTCGTGGTCGGGGTATCCGATCAAGCTGCTGAACGCGATGGCCGCGGGACTGGCGATCGTGTGCTGCGAGGGCAGCGCGCACCCGTTGACGCACCAGTACAACGGCCTGATTGTGCCGGACGGCGACGCGGAGGCGTTCGCGCTGAGCCTGCTGCGGCTGCTGCGCGACCCGGATCTACGCGCGCGTCTGGGTGCGAACGCGCGCAAGACGGCGGAGGAGCGGCATACGATCGCGGCGGTGGCGCGGCCATTGAACGATGTTCTGGCGGTCATGAAATGACGCGGCGCGGTGTTATGATCGCGTTGGGCCTGCCATGAACCAGTCACTCCTCAACGAAATCCTCGACGAGACCGCGGAACTGTTGCGCCGCGCCGCGCACCCGAAGAAGGGGACGGTGTCGCTCGCGCCGGAGACCGCGGAGATGATTGGGCGGATGGCGTCGGCGGTGCGGGCGGTGGGTGAAGGGCGAGATTGCTTCGTCGCAGACCCCGCTCCTCGCAATGACAATCGTAGTCCCGCTCCTCGCATTGACGATCGAAGCCCCGCTCCTTGCGATGACGCAACGGCGATTCCGGCGAAGCGCGAGGCCGTTCACAAATTGGAGGTGAATGCCGAGCTGGATCCGATGGCGGCGTTGCGCGAGGAGGTCCGGAACTGCGTGAAGTGTCCGCTGTGCCAGACGCGGACGCAGACGGTGTTCGCGGACGGGAATCCGAGCGCGAACCTCGTGTTCGTGGGCGAAGCGCCGGGATTCCACGAGGACCAGAAGGGCATCCCGTTCGTGGGCAAGGCGGGTCAGCTACTGACGGACATCATCGTCAAGGGCATGAAGATGCGGCGCGAGGACGTGTACATCTGCAACGTCATCAAGTGCCGCCCGCCCGACAACCGCGACCCG
>CAYUZD010000089.1:0-11584 GCA_964449475.1 uncultured Nitrospirales bacterium | reverse complement strand
TTCATTCGCGACAACGGCGACGCGGACTTCATCAATCTCGACCTGCCGCGCTACCTGCAGGATCCCGCGACCGCGAAACCATCGCGCGACATCGGTGCACACAAAGGCTCGTTGCCGGCGCTCGACCCGGTGAAGCTACCGCAGGACAGTTAATCGCGCCCTGTCCTGACCGGACGCAAAACGTGAACTACCCGCTTCGCCCATACCGACCGACGGTATGGGCGATAGTTCTTTTGGCGGTCCCGGGTCTGTCTGCGGAAGCGAGGGCGGATGAACCAGCGACGGTGCGGTGGACGCTCGACCTATCCGATCCCGATAGTGGTCGCGTAAGCGCGCATGCTTCGATTACCGACCCCGCGCCCGGCACTGCCACCCTGACCTTTCGAGATAGCGATGGGAATCGGGCCGACGCCGTGTCGGATACTGTCGCGATGGCGGACGGTTCCGCACTGACCGTGGAGCGTATCGCAGGCCGCCGCAACGTGATACTCCGATTCTCGATTCCGGAAGCCGTAAGCAATCTCCAAATGAGCTACTCCATCGATCCGACGTACTTCCCGCCGGGGTCGCAAAGGGACGAACCTTCCAATGCCCGTAGCCGGATTACGCCCGGACTCGCTGTGCTACGAACGACTTGCGTGTTTCCCGTGGGCGAGTTGGTTTCGGGCGAGGCGACCGTCGATTCCAGGTTGCCCGCGGGCTGGACGATCGCCTGGCCTTGGCCGCAGGAAGGACTCATGGCCCGCATTCCCTCGGGCGAGTTGGCACAGGCAGAGTATTTCGTGGCGGGGAATATAACCTTCGCCCACCTTCGGTTCGGCGAAAATACGATTACGTTGACGCAGACCCCCGAAACGGACCGCGTGGATATGGATAAAGTTGCGATGATCTTGTCTACGTACGAGCAGACCCTCGGACCATCGGCGTTTCTTCGGGGGCGAAATACGCTGTTGAGCATCGTTCCGCATGAATTCATGCGAGGCGGCGCGGCCGGAACCGTAAGCGCTGTTCAGCCGCCGCATCTGATCACGGTTGCGCACGAGATCCTTCATTGGTGGAACCCGGGCGGCGTCGCGCAGGACGACGCACGATGGTTCTCCGAAGGATTCACAGAGTATCTCTCGATTCGCGCGCTCGCCGATGCCAGGCTGATATCGATTGACGACCGCAATCACGCGCTCGCCGACCTCCAGTCCGAGGCCGAGTTTCTACAAGCCGAACTCCATTACACTTTGGCGGAAGCGTCTATTGCGTCTCTGGAAGATCCCCGTGCTTCCCGGCTTGTGTATGCCGAGGGAGCGATGCTGGGCTATGCCATCGACGAGTTGTTGCGAATCGACGGCAAGTCGTTGGCGGCGTTCGTTGGATGGGTGAACGCCAACTTTGCCGCACCGCTCTCCAGCCTGGACGTTCGAGCAGCGGCGCGGGATCGATTGGGATCTCGACTGGAGTCATTCTTCGATTCCTACGTGACTGGCCGTGCTGCGCTGCCGCACATCGATTTTGGCCCGGCTACCGGTTCGAGTGGAGTCGCGCGGTACCTGCCTCCCGGTACAACGAAGAACTGACACCGTAGCTTGTTACGCGGTTCTTCGCACTCGTTGAACCTCGCCTATGTAGGAGCGGATGGACGCATCCAGCGGTTCGATGCGGAGCATGTCGAGCCGGTCGATGACGACGTGGTTCGCGCCGCTTGCGACGAGCCGCGCGGCGTCGATGGCACCCAGGCCGCCTTCGACGCAGACCGATGCGCCGGTGCGGTGATAGTCGAGATTCTCGCGCAAGATCCGGACACGTTCGAATGCGGCGCGCGGGACTTCGGCTGCGCCGGTTTCGGTGACCGGCAGCACGACGCGGTCGAGCATCGGCAGGACGTATTCGAGCTTGGTCAGCGCGGTGCCCGGATTGATGCTCGCGCCGGCCTGTATGCCCGCCTCGCGGATCTGCGCGAACATGCGGTGCGCGTGCGTGCAGGCCTCGATCGGTACGGTTAACGCCTTGCAGCCGAGCCGTGCGAACTCCGAAATGTACCGTTCGGGCCGCTCGATGAGCGCATGGACGTGAATCGGCAACGGTGATGCGTCGCGGATCGCTTCGAGCGTTTCGAACCCGAGTGCGAACCCCGGCGCGAACGTGCCGTCGCATACGTCGATTTTCCATTCCACGGCGCCGCCCGACTCGGCCTCGCGCAGGCACGCGCCCAATCGCGCGAGCGGTAGGCAGCGCACTGAAACGGAAAAACCAATTGATTTCATATTACTCCCCTGCGTGTGGCCGGCGGATTGAATATCCGGAATCATCCTGAACGCAAGGAAAGTTTCCGAGCCGTCACGTTGGTCTTATTCAACCGGATGCCCCGCGCTGCCGTCACCGAAGACTTCCTGAGGCTGACCGGTTCCTCCGTCACTGACCGGCGTCTCGCCGTGCAATTCAAAGAGATACACGGTCACCGCGTCAAACTGCCTACGATCGAGTTCGACACCCCGTGTACGGAGCCGTTCGATCGTGTCTCGCGCGACGCCGTCCGCCTCGCTGGCGCGCCACCACGAATCGATATACCAAACACGCTTCTTGTCGGCGATGAGATCGTCCAGCAGATACGGTAAATGGTGATTGTTAATGTAGATCTGTTTGTCCGGGTAACCCTGCGTTTGCGCGTCGATGGCCGCTTGAGTGGGCACGCCAACGAAGTTGGGACTGTCCCAGCCCATGTAATACCGGAACGGATACTGCGAATAGCGCAACCGGTGCACGACGACGTCGGCCGGCTCCAACCGTTCGTGGACGTACGCAGCCGCGCCGCGCATGTCCGCCTTGTACAGCCAGCCGATCGTATGTGCGACAACCGGATGGACGCGCTGGGCGTAGTAGTCGGTCAATGCCGGTACGATAAGAGCGGTCAGGGCCCCAATCGCGGCGAAGCGCGCCACGCGGATGGGGATCTGCCGGATGCCGAGCGCCACGAGCGCGTAAATCGGCACCGCGGAGAAGATCATCAGGCGATGCGTGTAGTACGGGAAATTTGCGTTGCGCCAGTAGAAGGCAGCAAGCGCCATCGGCACGATGCCCATCACGACGAGGAGTACCAGTCGGCGGGGTGTGGTCCGAAGCCTCCAGATCCCGCCGAGGGCGAGCAGTCCCGCGAGCGCGACCAGCGGGCGATACCACACGGCCTGCGGCGAATATCCTGCGAAGAAGTTCTTGATCGTAATCAGGAGGAGCTTCGCGCCCGGCACCGGATACCAGTCCTCGGAGGCCGATTCGAAGACGCCGCTGATCCGCAGCATCATCGCCAGGCCCGGACACGCGAGCGCAATGATCGCGAGATTCGCCGCGATCCACCGGCCTAATAATTTCCAGTTCGAACGAATGAACAGCACGAAGTACAGGTTCATCGCCATGATGTTGAATACCATGAAGAAGTGGTTGTAGATGCCCAGCACGCACAAGACGACAAACCCGACCCAGTCCTTCGGCTGGTTGGCCTCAAGCGCACGGACGAGCGCAACGCACGTACCGATGTTGAGCACTACATGCAGCGCGTAGGGTCGAAGATCCTGTGCGTAGTAAATCTGGAACGGCGAGATCGCGAACAGGAACGCGGCGACCAACGCCGACGCCCGGTCATCGAACAATCGCGCGACCAACCAGTACACGCCGGCGATGCTGGCGGTTCCAATGGATGCCGAGAGCAGGCGTAACGCGAAATCGAGCGTCACGCTCCCCGGTTCTACGCCGGGGAACGTCTGGACGATGCGCGACCAGAAACCCACGAGGAAGTGATACAGTGGCGCGTCGTTGATCCACTCGACGCTGAACAAGACCCAAGGCTGGAGGACACGATCGTGCGCCGCGGCCATGTACGCCTCATCGATCCAGAAGCTCTCGTGCGCGAGCCACGTGACGCGGAGGATGCCGCCCAGCAGCACCACGCCCGCCGCGGCCCACACCCATGCGCGGGAGGGCGAACTGGACGGCGCGCTTGCGTCCATCGTAGAAGGGGGTGGTGCGGTTCCGCTCGGGTTGGCAGCCATCAAAAAGGGCGATCACGATAGGACGGAAGTCTAACAGCCGCAAGGCGACGCGGACAACGGGCACTGAACTTCGCTACTAACCGACGAACGGCTGCCCAGGCTTGAGTTCCGGCGCGAGCGGGCAGCATTCACACTTCGGCGTGCTGCGGCAAAAGTCCTTGCCCGTGTAGACGATGAGTCCGTGATACTCGCGGAACATCGGCACGTCCGCGTCGAGGTTCCGCTCGAACAGCGCGCGCAGGTCCTCGTAGCCGATCCGCGAAGGGACAAGGCCGTGCCGGATGAAGATGCGCCGCGTGTAGGCATCGACGACGAAGACCGCGTGCCCGCAGGCATACAGCAGGATGTCATCCGCCGTCTCCGGGCCGATGCCGTGGATCCCCAGCAACTCCGTGCGCAGTTCGGCGGCCGGCCGGCGCATCATGCGCTTGATGCTGCCGCCGTAGCGCGTGTTCAGATGCGCGCAGAAACTGCGGAGCCGCCGCGCCTTCACGCGGAAATAGCCAGAGGGCCGCAGCGCGCCCTCGAGCGCGTCGTCCGGCGCGGCCACGATCGCGCGCGGCGACAGCATCCGCGCGGATTTGAGGTTCGCGATCGCCTTCTCGACATTCCGCCAGGCGGTGTTCTGCGTGAGGATCGCGCCCACGGCGATCTCGAAGGGCGAGTCGCCCGGCCACCAGCCAGTCGGCCCGTAGTGGCGCTCCATGCGCCGGAAATAGCGTTCGAGCGTCGTTCGCAGATCGCCGCGCCGGCCCGGTGCGCGCGCCAATCAGTTGTTGCGGCGCCCGGGCAGAGCCGGGGGCGTCGCGGCGGGCTGGGCCTGTTGCTGTTCGAGCCTGCGCCGTTGGATTTCCGCCTCGTCGATGTAGTTTTGCGCGCTCGCGATTAGTTCCTGTTTCTTTTGCGCGTTGAGGCTGCCGTCCTCCGACGGGATCACGTCGAGGATCGTGGAGACGTTGGCGTAAAATCGGACGGCCTCGTCGACGTTGTTCGCCGAGAGCGCGGCGTTGCCTTTTTCGATACTGGCGTTGGCGCTCTGGAACACGTTCGAGATCACGCTCTTTTGCGCCTTGTTTATGTCGCCGCTGACGCCGCGCGCCTTCGCGTTGAGGTCCTTGAACTTGTCCGTCACCAGATTGACCAGCATTTGTGCCTGGTTATAGGACGTGATTGCGCTTCCGAAGTCGGGCGGATCCTGCAGCCCGGCGCGCTCGGCCTGTTGCATGGCCGTCAGCGCCTGGTTGATAAAGGTTTCCTGCGTCTCGTACTCCTCCCTCCGGCGGTTCTTCGCGACGGTCGTCTCCTGAATCCGGTTCGCGGCGACATCGCTGGACCGGTCATAGCGGAGCGCGGTGTTGAACGCGACCAGGGCATCGTCGAGATCGGTGTCTTTCGCGAGCGGTCCTTCGGAATTCGCAAACAGCGCCTCGCCCTTCTCGAGGTAATGCTTGGACAATCGTTCGGAGGCCGCCTTGCGCGCGTCGCCGGGTATGTCATACGCGCGCACCCACTCCTGTACGCCACGATCGATACTCTCCGCCGTGCCGTGGTCGTAAAACGCGTCGCCGAGCTCGATGTGCGCGAGCGGCATGTCGGCGTTGTACTTGGTGAACAGGCGGTAGGCCGTCTCGGCGTAGGGCATGTTACCTTTGGTCTGCAGCAGGTATTTCACCTCGGCGATGTAGTAGAGCGCCATCTGCTCCTTCGACGGCGGCACGTCGGAGGGTTCGCCCTCAGGCCGGAGCACGGTGTACCAAACGTCCACCGTCGCGTGGACGGACCGGCCGAAGTAGCTGCGCCCCGCCTCGCGAATCATGCCCTGCAGGCCGCGGCCGCGCTTGAAGTCGTCCGCGATCATGAGCTTGTCCGAGTCATAGAACCCGCGGTGTTTGGTGAGATAGAGGCCCGTGTTCAGTATGTACTGGTACGTCGGGTGCGCGACGGTGAACGTGAAGTCGCCGACCCGGCTCTCGATGTATTCGTCGATCTGGGCTTTGATTTCGCGGTCGGCGTCCGAGTAGACGACACCGTACGGCATCAGCACCTCGGACGTAAGCGCGGAAAGTCCGCCCATGCGGTAGGCGAAGTAGCTGCCCGCGCCGTTGCGCCGCGCCTCGCGCAGGATCTGGATCTGCGACTGCACCGCGTCCATGCACTGCGTGTCGTTGTTGAGCGGGAACGTTCCGCCGAGCGCGGGAATCCCCGCGCGCGCGCCGGCGAAGAGATCGTCCTCGTAGTTCGAGGTGCCGCCGCGGAAACAATCCGGGACCTGCACCCGTTCGAGGTTGAGCGCGCCGGCCGCGATCATCTGCCGCGCGTTCGGGCCCCATGCCGCGGCGGGCCCGGCCAACCCGGCCGCAATCGACGCCGCCAACGCGGCCGCGAGGCCGCGGTGAATGTTCCGTGCGTTCGTCATCGGGAGGGACACCTCGTTTTGGGTGTGTGCGTGACTGTGAAACGTTGCGCCTGTGGCCCTTCAAACGCTAACATAGCGCGAATTTTGCTGTCAATGAATCGGGCGCGATTCCTGCGTTCGCGCCCCCACAGGTTTCGCACTATTCCGTGGCCCATCCGCCGTCCCCACACACCACGCCCGCACTGCCAGCCGCCCGGCTCAAACCGCGCGAGGATCGGCGGCTGCTCCGCGGCCATCTTTGGGCATATCGCAACGAATTCGAGGAGATTCCGGACGTGGCGGACGGCGCGCTGGTGCGCGTCGTGTCCGATGGCGGCCGGCCGATCGGCGCGGGGTACTATCAGGCCGAGGGCGGAATCGCCGTGCGCCTGCTCGCGGTCGGCCGCGATACGTTTGACGACGATGCCGTCACGCGGCGGATCGGCGCGGCGGGCGCGATGCGCGCGAAACTGTTCCACGGCGAGACCGTCTATCGCTGGGTGCACGGCGAGGGCGACGGCCTGCCCGGACTGATTGCCGATCGGTATGGGTCGCTTGCGGTCGTGCAAGTCGACGCCGCGTTCTATCGCCACCGCGCGGAGCGGCTGGCGGCCGCGTTCCTCGCCGCGGACGGGATCGAGGGCGTGCTCATCCGCGCAGGGAAGGACTGGCTCGAATTTGGCCACCCATCGACGCCGGTGTCCTGCGAGATTCATGGACTTCGGTTCAGTGTCGATCCGAAACACGGACAGAAGACCGGACTCTTTCTCGATCAGCGCGTGAACTGGACGCTGCTGGAACCGTTCGTGCGCGGCGCGCGCGTGTTCGACGGCCACTGCTACGCCGGCGCGTGGAGCCTGCACGCGGCGAAGTACGGCGCGCGCGAAGTGCTCGGCGTGGACACATCGGGCCCCGCGGTCGAGCAAGCGTTCGCGAACGCGCGCACGAACCACGTGACCGATACCTGCGCGTTCCTCTGCGCCGACATTCGCGACGCGCTCGCGGGCGCGGAACCGTACAACGTGGTCGTGCTCGACCCGCCCGCGCTCGCGAAGGGCCGCGCGCACCTGCAAAAGGCGCTCGGCCTTTACCAGGCGCTCAACCGCGACGCGATGAAGACGCTCGCGCCGGGAGGCGTGCTCATCACGTCGTCGTGCTCCCAGTCCGTGGACGAACTCACCTTCCTCGAAACGCTCAAACGCGCCGCCACCGCCGCGCAGCGCCGGTTCCAGGTGCTCGACATCCGCGGCGCCGCGCCTGACCACCCGGCGCTGCTGGCCATGCCGGAGACGCGCTATCTGAAGTGCGTTGTGCTGCGGTTCTTCTAGCCTGCACTGGGTGAAGTTTCGTTCGACCCGGCGGCATTCGCTGCGTATACTCGATCGGATCGCGCCGTGCTTGGCGCCGAGGCGACGCATGCGTCCCGTATCCGACCGCAAGAGAACGCCCGTCATCCCGCGCACATTGATCGGGCTTCTGGCGCTGGTGTCCGGTTGCGGCGGGGGAGGCGGTACGGCGCCGCCCGCGATTTTTCCCAGCGCCGTCATGCTGCATGGATACGGGGACAACGTGGGCGATTTCGACGAGGACGGCCGAGTCGACGCGGTATACCGCCAACACTTCGGTTTCGAACGACTAGTCACCGTGTTTGGTGATTCGTTCGACGTGACCCAGACTGGAGCGTCGCGTGTTACCGAGACCGACTTCCCACGGTTCGTGACCGCGACGCGCGGAATCGTGCCCGTAGAGGCGACCGAGTCCGACGGCGTGGGCGACATCGACGGCGACGGCCACCTCGACTACGTCATCTGTACGGACAACTCACTAAGCGACGGTCTGGTCACGATCCTGTTCGGCGACGGCACGGGGAACTTTCCGGAGTCCGAACAGTTCGCGATCGCGGGCCCGACGGTCGAATACCTGACACGGCCGCACACGTTGGCGGATTTCAACGACGACGGTCTGCTCGATTTTGCGCTCGCGCGATATCCGTACTCGTTTGCGGAGGGTCCGACCGACACCGTGGTGCTGATGAACGTGGGCGGGCGGGATTTCGCTGATCCCTCGCCGATCCAGGGGGCGCTCGGGTTTGCGCCGTGGCACGCGGCCGATTTCGACGGCGACGGCAACATCGATCTCGTCCAGCAGGATCACGATCTCGCGATATTCCGCGGACTGGGCAACGGCTCGTTCGTGTCCGGAGGCCGCGCGGCCATCCTCGGTCCAAGTGACGCGGTGATGGACGTGCTCCTGCTCGATATCGGGAGCGACGGCGACACAGACCTGATCGTATCGATCCTGATTCTGACGTCGCCGCCTGCCGGCGCACGCATCGTCTCACTGCAAAACAACGGCACGGGCGAGTTCACGTTATCAGCAATCGTCACCGGTGCGGACGCGCTGGATCCGCCGAGTCTAAACACCGGCGACCTCAACCACGACGGATACCCGGACTTCGTGATCAACGGGCCCGAGTTCTCTCCGCATCCGGCCGACGTGAGAACGTTTCTCGGCCAGCCGGACGGCACATTCGAGATGATGCACGCCGGCCTCTTCATGCCGTCGGCCCGGCCATTGCTCGTCGATCTCGACGGAGACGGCAATCTCGACCTCGCCGCGGGCGTGTCGGAGAGCAATTCGTTCGATCTCTTTGATCGCGTCGCGCGCGGGCGCGGCGACGGGACGTTTGAAGGCGAAGATCGGCTCCTGCCGGAATTGGCGGAACAGACGAACTGGGAAGGCGTGAGGTTCGTCCTGCCGGGCGATTTCGACGGCGACGCGGACGTCGATATCGTGCTGGGGGCCACCAATAATCAGACCCGCATCGATCAGGTGTCTTTCTTCTCCAATATCGACGGCCTTGGCCGGATGATGCAGACCTACGATTCGGTGTTCGACATGCTGTTGCTCCAGGACACGACCAGTGTCGAGGCCGTTGTGGCCGAGGTCACCGGCGACTCCCGCGACGATGTTGTGTGGTCGTACGGACGCTCGCTCGCCGTACACCCCGGCTTGCCGGACGGTACGTTCGCCGCGCCGATTCGGTCCGTGCTCGTCTACCGAAACGGAGGGGTCTTTCCGGCCAACCTGAACGGCGACACGGACGTCGATCTCATTCAATTCGTCCGCGAACAGTCCTTTACTCCGCTGATCGGTTACCACGCGTTGATCAACGACGGAACGGGGCGCTACGTGCCGGGCCTTGGGCCGCTCGTCGCCTCAAACGTGTTGCTGAAGTCCCGCGCGGCAGTGGACGACTTCGACGGCGACGGACTCAGCGACATCGTGGACTTCGCGGAGGGTACCATCGGGTTGCGGCGCGGCCTGGGTGACGGATCGTTCGGCGACCTTGAGACGATCGCGGTATTGCCCGATTCGAATTTCGGCCAGGTGGTATCGGCCGATGTCAATGGCGATTCCAGTCCGGACGTGTACTTCATCGGTCCGGAGACGGGACTCCTGACGCCATTCACCGCCGTCTACATAAACTCGGGCGACGGCGAGTTCACGGCGATTCCGGTCCCACCCAATCCGCTCATCTCGGGACCGGCGGTCCTCGCGGATCTCGACCTCGACGGCCGGCCGGACGAGGCGATCCACTCGCGCTCGCCTAGCGGGCTGACGGGTGCGCTGTCCGTCCGGCTCGGCCGCGGCCCCGGAAACTTCGGTCCGCCGAGCGTGTATCCCGTTCGCGTCGCCTCCCGCGCCAACCAGTTCGCCGCCGGGTTCGAACACACCGGTTTCAGCTTCGCGGACATCAATGGAGACCGGTATCCGGACCTTATCGGCGAAGGCTTGCCGTTTTCCGGCGGCGACGGTTGGCCCGTGATCTTGTTCAATGAGTTGGGCGGTGCGCAGAATTGACGCCGGGCATGAGCAACCGCGATTCAAACCCCATAGGAGGTCATTCAATGGCATCGAGAGTCGAACGATTGATTGATGGATTTGCCGCGGGCCGCGTGTCGCGGCGGGAACTCATCGCGGGCGTCAGCGGACTGGTCGCCGCGGCGGCGATGGGCGGGTCAGGCGCGGCGCGCGCGCAGGAGGCCGTGCCGACGTTCACGGCCGCGGGCCTGAACCACATCGCGCTGCGTGTGACGAATGTGCCGCGCGCCCGCGACTTCTACATCAAGCATCTCGGGATGACGGTCACGAGCGACTCGCCTTCGAGCTGTTTCCTCGGTTTCGACGGCGGGTTTCTCGCGCTGTTCCGCGGCGACGAGGCGCGCATGGATCACTATTGCTACAGCGTGCCCGGGTACGACGTGAACGCCGCGGCCGAAAAGTTGCGGGCCGAAGGCATCGAGCCGGACATCCAGGACCAGCGGATCTACTTCCCCGATTCGGAGGGCCTAACGGTACAACTGGCCGCGCCGGATCACCGTGCTTGATTCGTAAGCCTTTTATTCATAACATCTTATGGATTGAGCGGCTTCATCGAGTGACATTTTGGCAACCGGGCCGCGCCAACGGTGTTTAAGTTCAGCGGTAGGGTGTACTTCCACACGATTCATGAGGGAGCCGAAACCATGAAGAAGGTTTTGATGGGCGCCTGTGCGTTCGCGGCGATGACCGTCGGCGCAGCGCAGGCCGAAGACAGCCGTCCGACGTTCTACAAGGACGTGCTGCCGATTCTGCAAGAGAACTGCCAGGTGTGCCACCGTCCCGGCGGCGCCAACTTGGGCGGCATGGTCGCGCCGATGGCGTTTACGACCTACGAAGAGACCCGCCCGTGGGCCAAGGCGATGGCCAAGCAGGTGTCCGAGCGCGCGATGCCGCCGTGGCACGCCGCGCCGGCGCAGCATGGCCTGTTTAACAACGAGCGCACGCTGACCGACGCCCAGATTGCGACGATCGTCCGCTGGGCGGAGACCGGCGCGACGCGCGGCGCGCCGACCGACGCGCCGGCACTTAAGGAGTGGCCGGATTTCGACGGCTGGTCCATCGGCGAGCCGGATCTTGTGCTCACGATGCCGGAGAAATATTTCGTCGAGGACGATGTCGAGGACATCTACGTCGACTTCCACCAGACCATCTCGACCGAGCAGCTTCCGGCGGACCGCTGGATCAAGGCGATCGAGTTCCGGCCGGGCAGCCCTGTCGTGCACCACATCATCGCGTTCCCGCTGGGCGGCATCGCGCCGGGCAACGACCC
>CAYUZD010000088.1:0-11645 GCA_964449475.1 uncultured Nitrospirales bacterium | reverse complement strand
GTGACGAAGCTGTTCAACGCGGTGCAGCCGGACCGGGCGTATTTCGGGCTGAAGGACGGGCAGCAGGTGGTGATCATTGAGCGGATGGCGCGGGACCTGGATTTCGGGATCGAGATCGTGAAGGTGCCGACGGTGCGCGAGGCGGACGGGTTGGCCATGAGTTCGCGGAACGCCTACCTGAGCGCGGAAGAGCGGGCGCGGGGATTGGGTCTGTCGCGGGCGTTGTTTCGTGGATTGGCGATGATGGAGGCGGGCGAGACGGACGCGGCGCGAATTGTGGATGAGGTGTGCGCGGGATTGGGCGATGTGCGGGTGGACTATGTGGAGTTGGTGGACGCCGTGGACTTGCGGCCGGTGAGGCGGGTCGAAGGTCCGGTGATGTTGGCGGTGGCGGCGTTCGTGGGCGCGACGCGGTTGATAGATAACGTTCGGTTCGAGGGCGTTGAACAGAAGGCAACGAAGGGAACGAAGGAGATGGAGGCGGTTGAGGTCGAGTTGAATTGCCTTTGAGGTGACGCATGGGCTAGAAGCCCATGCCACGGAAAGTGAAGAACGGGACCCTGTTCGGGCCTGTATCGGGAGTGTGGCGATGTTGATTACGATGTTCAAGAGCAAGATTCATCGGGCGACGGTGACGCAGGCGGAACTGCACTACGTCGGGAGCGTGACGATTGATCGCGATCTGATGGACGCGGCCGGGCTGCGGGAGTACGAGCAGGTGGACGTGCTCAATATCACGAACGGCAACCGGTTCACGACGTACGTGATCGAGGGCGAGCGCGGGAGCGGAACGATTTGCCTGAACGGGGCGTGCGCGCGGCTCGCGGCGGTGGGGGATCTGGTGATTCTCGTCAGTTACGCGCAGATGACGCCGGAGGAGGCGGACCGCTGGCGGCCGATCTCGGTGCACGTCGACGCGCGGAACCGGGTGGTCGAGGTGGAGCGCGCGCACACGCGGCGGAACGAGCCGATTCTGGCGTAGATCCGCGCCGGACGGCCAATGGGCGTGTGGTAAAATTTGGGGCTAGGGGGAGTTCCATGTCGCAAGCCGACGAGACGCAACTGGCGCATTGCGCGCGGTGCCGGCGGTTGTATGTCCGGGTGCGGTCGCATGTGTGCGAGAAGTGTTACGACATGGAAGAGTCGGACTTTTCGCGCATCAAGGACGTTATCGAGCAGGATGCGAACCTGACGGCCGAGGAAGTGGCCGAGCGCGCGAACGTGACGGTGGCGTGCGTGTTCCGGATGCTCGACGAGGGGCTGATCGCGAGCGCGAACACGGGCGAGGACGTGACGTGCGGCCGGTGCGGGTCGCCCGCGATCGGGCCTCGGCAGAAGCTGTGCACGATGTGCCTGCTGGACCTAGACCGCGAACTGACGATCGAACTCAACCAGGCGCGGCTGCTCAGGAAGGCGCGCGACATGAAGGGCACCCCGCACCACGTCCACGAGGCGATGGAAGCGAAACGGCGGCGATCTTAGACCGATTTACGGGTTAAGCCGCCCGGTTTCTCCGTAGTGCCGCCGTCCTTTGAGATTGCCGGGCCAAGTCTATTCACGATTGATTTCTCCCTTGTGAGTGCGTCGATCTCGTCGCGACACCATAATTCTGTATCCAAAACCCCGCTCGTGGGATAGAGTCATACGTGAGTCAGGCAATCGAAGCCAGCTCGAAACAGGTGACGTTTATGGATTCGGTCGATGCTTTCAGAATGTAGGTGACGACGCCTTGAGTCCGGATCGGCCGCCACTCCACCTCCAGCGACGATGGCTTCGGGACGCTTCCGACGCCGGGAGAAGCACATGAGACATTTCGCGACAGGTTTGGCGTTGATCTGGGCGACGATTGCCAGCGGTCAGGGCGATTGGACGAAGCTAACGGATGACGTTCCGTGGGCGCCGCGGATTGGGGAGGCAATCGTCCGGCATGATGGACGACTGTGGATGTTTGGCGGGAGTCGTTTCGATCGACAGGGCTGCATGGATGACGTCTGGAGTTCGGTCGATGGATCTCAGTGGGAACCTGTGCTGGAACACGCACCATGGGGCCCTCGAACGGGACTCGCGGCAGCGTCGTTCGAGGGCCGGATGTGGGTTAGCGGCGGATCGAACTGCGACCAGGCGTACGCGGGGGACTTGTGGAGTTCGACCGACGGTCTAACCTGGATCCAGATGCCCGAGCCGCCCTGGTATGGGCGGGATGGCCACGCGCTCATCGCCTTTGACGGCAAGCTTTGGGTGTTGGGCGGTGGATTCGACGGGTGGGAGCCGTATGGAGATGTTTGGTACACGGCGGATGGCTCTCAGTGGACCCAAGTCGCGCAGATCGCTCCATGGGGTAAACGGTTGGAGTTCGGAGTTACGGTTCACGCTGGAGCCCTTTGGTTATTCGGTGGTCGGGGGCTGAACGGTACCGAGCTGAACGATATTTGGACGAGCGCGGACGGCATTCGCTGGACACCGGTGACTCAGTCCGCGGCATGGTCGCCGAGGGTCGGCCCGGCGGCGGTGAGTCACGCTGAGAAGCTCTGGATAATTGGCGGGTCGGAGGACCGTATTTCGAGTCACTTCAACGACGTTTGGAGCTCCACCAACGGGATTTCGTGGGCGCTTAGTGCGGAGGACGCACCATGGCCCGCAAATTTCAGGATGACGGCAATTCCGGTGAACGATCGAATCGTCCTGCTTGGAGGGAGCGACAACCGAGTCAGCGGGTCGGTCGTGCGCGCTTCGGTCGATGGTTCAACGTGGACCGATGCACTTGGCCAGCGCTGGGCGGCACGAACGTGGCATACCGCTGCCTCGCACGGTGGCTTCGTATGGGTGATGGGTGGGCGCTCTCGGACGAGCGATGGACGGGACGTTTGGCGATCGCGCGACGGACGAGACTGGGAACTGGTCACGGCGCAAGCGCCATGGCAACGATTGTTCAACGCCGCAGCGGTATCGTTCCGGAACCGATTGTGGGTCGTTGGTGGGAGCGATCTGAAGTCGAACGAGGCGCAGTTGTGGTGGACTGAGGACGGCGTGTCATGGACGCGGCCGGCGACTCCTCCATGGCAGGGGCGATGGAACCATTCCGTCACGATCTTCAAGGACAAATTATGGGTGATCGGGGGGGAACGCACTGGCGGAGACGTCGTAGGTGGATTCGACGATGCGTGGTTCTCGGCGGACGGCGAGAACTGGACGGAAGCGTTGGGTGGTCCGACTGTCGACAGCAAAGCGTTGCGCCAGATCGGCGCTCGGCATCGCCACGCGACTGTCGAATTCGACGGAAGGCTCTGGCTCATCGGCGGACTGGACCGCGACTATCGAAACTCATCCGAAGTATGGTGGACAGAGAACGGCGTCGACTGGACAAAGGTAGGCAATCCGTCACCATTCGCGGGGTTAAACAGCCACCGCGTTCTCGCTCACGACGACAAGATGTGGCTTCTTGGTGGATCGGGTTTCGGAGGCTCGGATGGCAGCGTGACACCGAATGAACGTGTGTGGACGACCACCGACGGCATCGATTGGAAGGGTTCGACGACGGCGGTGCCGTGGACTCCGCGTCAGCACATTGGAGCTACGGTTCACGAAGGCCGAATTCTAGTTCTGGGCGGCGAATCGAGTACGTCAACCCACTTCAATGACGTGTGGTCCACTTCGGGCGGTGGAGGCTTCGAATCGATTCGGGTTGCGTCGCCGGCCGAGCCTGAGACGGTGATTGGGAGCGTGGTGGAATCGCCCCATCCGGACGTTGTTCGATTCGGGTTCGGAGATGAATGGGTCATGGTGCTGAAGGGCGACCGCGTCCCACCGGCCATCGGCGCCAAGCCGGTCGTGTTCCAAGGCCGGTTGGGGCTCTTATCGGATGTACACATCTGGTGGACGGACGACGGGGCGACGTGGGAAAGGACACCGATTCGCACGCCGCAGGGCCAAGACCGAGAACCGCAAAGGTCATTCGACAACATCGTCGCGCACGACGGCGCGCTCTGGGCGGTGACGTCCGGTTGGTCGGGCACCGGGACGGTATGGCGATCAGAGAACGGCGTTGACTTCGAGGCGGCGACATTGCGGTCGCCGTGGGAGACGTACGACCAGTGGTTCGTGTCGTTTCGTAACCGTCTATGGTTGATAGGCGGGCTTAAAGCGAACCGGATGAGCAACCAGCCCAGCGAGGTGGGGGAAGTGTGGTCTTCGGCTGACGGGGCGGTCTGGGAACTTGAATCTGCGGCGCCGCCGTGGAATGGGCGCGTCGGATACGAGAGGTTCGAGTTCGCGGACAAGCTTTGGATCGTCGGTGGATACGACGCCAATTGGCGCCGCCATGAGGACGCGTGGACATCGAGTGACGGTCGGGAATGGGTGCAACATTCGCGTGAACGTTGGCCGAAGTCGGAAACCTACGACATTTTCTCCGCCGGTGATTGGATCTGGTTCGTGGACCACAGCCGAGGCGATTTGAGCGTGGTGTGGCGGACGCGCAACGGAGAGGAATGGGAAGAGTTCGCGCCGTCGTTGGACATTCCAAAGGATGTCGCGTACGCGGGCATCGAGTTCGATGGGCGACTGTGGATGCTGGCCGGGCCCCAGTTCCGGGACCAGCGCACAGACGAGCGCGGGCCGCAGCTTTGGTCGGTGTCCGATGCGGGCGATTGGAGACACTACCGATTCTCGGATTTCTGGAAGGGAAGTTTCGAGACCGAGACCCTCGCGCACGACGAACGCCTCTGGATCTTTGCGCCCGAATCGGGCGAAGAGAATAGGTTCGCTTCACAGGTTTGGGTGTCGAGCGACGGCGCAGGTTGGGACCTCGTCACCGATACGCCCGAGTGGCAGGAACGGTCGCGAATGGGGCTGGTCTCGCACGCCGGACGCATGTGGTTGCTAGGAGGAAATGGCGACAACCGGGGCGGCGACGAATATAAAAGTGATGTGTGGGTTTCAGCGGACGGTGCGACATGGGAGCGCGTGACGGAGTCCGCGCCCTGGTCACCGCGCGAGGATGTTCGATGTGTCTCTTTCAACGGTCAGATCCTTCTTTTTGGAGGCCGGGGCAAATACGTAGATGAGACCACGCCGCCATTCTTTAACGACGTCTGGAGTGCTGCGGACGGCGTGGTGTGGGAACGGATATCCGAGATGGCGCCAGTGGCGGGGCTCGAAGGCAGCAGCGGCCCAGTGGTATTTGACGGTAGGCTCTGGATTCTTGATGGGGCGATACCGCGCCCGAATGGCAGGGGAGTTGACAGGGACAGCGTGGGCATTTACGTCTCCGAGGATGCGGTGCGATGGGAGCGTGTTGATGTGGGCTCGACCTGGGTGGCCCGCACCAGAGTAGGTGCTGTGGTTCACGATGACCGATTGTGGGCGATTGGCGGTAGCATCAATTCTTCGGGTAGCGACGTGCTGTCATCTGAACCGATCCCCGTCGTGCAGTGGTCGGTAGATGGTCGCCACTGGACTACGAAATCGACCGGGGATGGGACGGGGGATTCATGGTTGAACGCGTATCTTTCGGCCGGCGGCCGACTCTGGATAGTGAACACGATTGGGCGCCAACTGGGCTACCTTCGGGACGAGAGATGACATTTGAGTTGCGCCATTTCGTGCATTGCATCGACCTGTTAGTCTTCACGGAAAAACGCAGAAGGGGTGATCAGTCATCGTGAATTCGAGATGCGTGCTGTTTGTGTCGGCAATGATGATTGCATTCTCGGTCCATTGCGTTGCGCAGCGGCCGGCGCAGGGGCCGGTGTCGGGGGAGGTGTTTACGGCGGAGGGGTTGGGGTATCGGCTGATGTGGGCGGATGAGTTTGAGGGGGCGGAGTTGGATGCGGGGAAGTGGGCGATTCGGGGAGAGGGGCCTCGGGCGCTGGGGCGGGTGTCGCGGGAGGCGATTGAGGTCAAGGACGGGTTTCTGACGCTGAAGGCGTTTGAGAAGGACGGCGAGATCCTGGTGGGGATGGTGGGGACGCAGGACACGTTCATGGCGCGGTACGGGTGGTACGAGTGCCGGGCGCAGTTGCAGCGGGGCGGCGGGATCTGGGCGGCGTTCTGGATGCAGTCGCCGCTGATTTCTCAGGGTGAGGACCCGGCGAAGTACGGCGCGGAGATCGACATTGTCGAGTTCTTCCGGAAACTGGGGACGGACATCGTGTCGCACAATGTGCATTGGGCGTACGGACCGAACCAGCAGACGACGCGGGGGATGCAGAGCTATCTGCCAGGTGTGAGCGAGGGGTTTCATTTGTTTGCGGTGGAGTGGACGCCGGAGAGTTATACGTTCTACGTGGATGGCTTGAAGTTTTACGAGGTTCGCCAGGGGATCTCGCAGATCGAGGAGCACCTGATCTTGAGCATGGAGCCGCCGCAGAAGGAAGAAGTCCACAACATGAAGCTGCCGGACGAGTTCATCGTGGATTACGTGCGCGTGTACCAGAAGGATCGGGTGGGGCAACCGTAAACTACTGACCGGTGTGCGTGGCGACCTGCCCGGGAAGCCCATGCTCGTAGCGATCGAGCCAGGTGACGACTTCGCGGATGACTTCGGACTGGGTGGGCATGGAGTGGCCGACGTCGAAGATCACGAGTTTCTTGTCGTCGGGGGTGGTGGCGAAGTGGTTGAAGAGGGGTTTCTGGCTCTCTTCAACAGGGAAGAGGAAGTCGTACCGGCCGTTGAGCATGAGGACGGGCTGATCGACGAGCATGGCGTATTCCTCGATGAGGGGTACGAGTCCGGCGCTCTCTCTGTCCGCAAGCGGGGGCAGACCGCCGAG
Organism: uncultured Nitrospirales bacterium; assembly: GCA_964449475.1. Lineage (GTDB taxonomy): Bacteria > Hydrogenedentota > Hydrogenedentia > Hydrogenedentales > VFKU01. The sequence continues at coordinate 4,875 of CAYUZD010000088.1, read as the reverse complement.
CGCGAGGATGAGGGTTTGCACATCGTCGTTCGCGGCGCCGAACACGACACCGAGGATTGCGCCGAGGCTGATGCCGTAGTAACTGATGGCGCTGGGATCGACGTCGGGGCGCGTTTTCAGATAGGCGACGGTCTGGTTTAGTTCCTGGATCCAGGCGCGGATGAACGCACCGCGAGATTCGGGTTCGGCGAATTGGCGGGTGGAGCTGCCATCGTTTCGGTAGTACATGCCGGAGAGTATCGGCCGGACGAGAATGCGGCCGCTCTGCGGGATGAATTGGGACCACTCGACGAGGCCTGAGTTGGGGTCGGTCAGGTAGAGGGCGTCGGTGCCGGGTTGGAAGATGACGGCGGGCCAGGGGCCGTCACCCGTCTTGGGCGTCTGCACGATGATTGGAAGACGATCATTCACGGCGCCGGGGCCGGCAATCGAGAGTTCTTCGCGATTGTAATGGCGTTGGGTGGTGTCGGTGGAGTCGATCTGAACGGCAAAATCGGTGCGCGATGCAGCGCCGAAGATGCCGAGGGTGGCCTGCAAGGTCTCTTTCGTGTATCGGTTCCGATTGGCTTCGAAGAGATAGTCGCCGAAGGGTTTGAGGAACTCTTCCTGGACCTGCGCGTCGCCGGGCATTCGCATGCAGCGGAATCCGTTGCCTTCGCTGCGGTCCCACGGATCGATGGGGATGGCGTTGAAGAGGACGTATTGCGGCTCGTCCCACTTGCCGCCCATGGCGAAGCGAAGCGTGCCACGCTGGTTGAGACACCATTCGCGGACGTTCCCGGCCATGTTGTAAGTGCCGGCGCTGCTCATGTCGGGAGTGGAAGCGACGGCGATGGGTCCTTCGCTCTCAAGATTGCTGTAGGCGATCATCTGAGGCGTGAGGACGAGGATGCCAGCCTCGATGACGGGGAAGGCGGCGCGTGCCCAGTGGTAGACGGTGGGCAACATCTTGCCGCGGAAGTTGGCGTAGGCCATGGCCTCGAACCAGCTCACGCCCTGGACGGGGAAGTTCTCCTTGCCGGCGGGGATGTCGCCGAGGACCCACGTCGCGGGGCCGGGGCGCCCGGTGCTGTCCACGAAACGCTTCACGGCGTCCTCGAACGGCGGCGCATCGCCGTACGCGGCCAAGGCTTCGGTCCAATATTGGGGATCGGCGTAGCCGCCGGCTTCGACAAACTCGCGGTATTCCGCGTTGGTCACTTCGGTGATGTCGATGAAGAATGGGTCGATGGTGTATTGGAGCAGGCCGATCCCGGTGATCGAGGGGAAGAAGGAACTGCCCTCGACGAACGTCATGCCTTCGGTTTCCGGCGTGACGTTGGTGAGCGTGATGTCGTAGATCGCGCTATCGATTCCGGCGAGAACACTCTTGCCGCGCGGGAAGACGGGGCGGACGAATTCGCGCGGGGCGAACCCGTCGAGTTCGAGGCGCCACCGATAGATGCCGACGGGCAGATGCAGGGAATCGAGAGGAGTCCGGCCGGCGGGCTGCCACGCTGACTCGGGTTGGTCGTAGGGTTTGTAGGAGACCTGGGCACCCGGCTCGTTCGTGGCGAACGACAGGTCTCCCGAAGCCTCCGCGATGAGCTGATCGAGGAGCATGTCGTCGATGTACTCGTCCGCCTCGACGGCGAGTTCGTAGGCCTGCCTGAAGTCGCCGGACTGCATCAACTGCTGGATGTTTGGGACGACGTCGCGGGCCCATTTCACGCGGCCTTCGGTTTTGTTTTCCTGGAGGCTGGGGACGTAGAACATGCCGGCGGCGATGGCGGCGGCGAGCGCGAGCAGCGCGGCGACTCCCTGCGGGCGGCGGAAGAGACGGCGGATGAGACGAAGATCGTCGGCGCCCGCGGTGCGCGCCGACTTTGGAGCGGACGAGGCTGGCCATGCCTTCTCCGAACGCACGGGCGCGTCGAGCGGCGAACCTTCACTGAGTCCAGCGACGCAGATTTCGATGGGTTCCTCGAATCCTTTGAGGTGGAACGCGCCGTAGCTCTTCCAGAGCAGGGTGATTTCGGGTTCGCGATGGCGAAGGCGCTGCCGGGCCGACTGGTAGACCGCTTCCGACATGACGATCTGGTTCGGATGCGCGAGCGATTCGAGGCGCGCGGTGAGATCGACGGTGAGCCCCTCGACGCGGACGGTGCCGTCGGCGCGGATGAGTTCGGTCACCTCGCCCATGTGGATGCCGATGCGGATGGCGGGAAGTTCGGGGTCGGACAGGTGCTCGCGCTGGAGGTCGATGGCGAAGAGGACGGCTTCGCTCGACGTCTCAAACGTGAGGAAGCAGCCGTCGCCGGCCCAGTCGATGACGCGTCCGCCGTGGCTCTTGGCGATGCGGTCGACGTGGCCGCGATCGCGCGCGAGCAGATCGCCGGCCTTGAAGTCGCCGTGCCTGGCCTTGAGCGCGGTTGAATCGACGATGTCGGTGAAGACGAGGGTGAGCAACCGCGACGCGCGGTGGTCGTCGGACACTTGAATGAGAACTCCCCAAACGTTTGTGCGATGCCTTGGGCGCTACGCTTCGTGCCACTAGAGGGTAGGCGGCTGGACGGGAAATCGCAAATTCGATTGTTCGGGAGAGGAGCGCTGAACTGACAGGGTATGCCGGTACGACGCTGGCGCTGTAGACGGGCGAATGCGCGTCAAACCACGAACATTTGGACGAAAATGGAGAAGAGCCTGGGGTCGAGTTGTTTGGTCATTTCGGATTTCATGATTTCGAGGGCGTTAAACGACGGGACGCCTTCCTTGTAGACGCGCGTGGTGGAGATGGCGTCGAAGACGTCGGCGATGGTGATCATGCGGACGTAATCGGGGAGGTCGTTGGCGAACTTGCCGAAAGGGTAACCGGATCCGTCCATTTTTTCGTGGTGATCGCGCGTGACGGCGATGACGGCGGGACTCCAGAGGCCGTGGAGCGCGAGAATCTGACAGCCCCAAACGGGGTGCTTCTTCATGATGCGCCATTCGGCGGCGTCGAGCTTGCCCGGCTTCTTCAGGATGCGGTCGGGCACGCGGCACTTGCCGATGTCGTGCAGAAAGGCTCCGACGCCGAGGTCCTCGAGGAGTTGGTCGTCGACGATACCGGCGCGCAGGGCGACTTGCAGCGTGTACATGGTGACGTTGACGCTGTGGCTGTGTGTGGAGTACGTGGGGGCGGTGGTCCGTAGAAACGACGCGAACGCGCGCGGATCGGCGCGGAGGTAGTCGATTGCGTTCTTCGCGATGCGGCGCGTGCGCGGGATCATGTCGTCGGTCATCGGGTTGGCGAGGAACTCGCGGATCATGTCGCACGATGCGGCGTAGAGCACGTTCGATTTCTGGTCGAGCGACAGTTTCGGATCGGCGAGCGCTCGCCCGACGTTGTGTTCGATGTACGCGTGGTAGAGGTTTTCCTGTTGCGCGCTGACAAGGAGTTCGCGCACCTGGTGCTCGACGAGACGGTCGCGTACCTCCTCGGAGAACTCGAGGTCGCGGTGGCGATAGAGGACGGGCGCGGCGCCGGCGTCTGGCGGGAGATAGAGGTCAAAGTGTACGACCGTGTCGAGGAGCAGCCGGGACAGATCGACGACGAAGAACTCGGGCGGGGCGACTGGATTTGCGGACGGTTCGGACACTGCGGACACGAGGCGGGTCTCCCCCCGGCGGCACACCCCAGCACCTGCAAATTGAGTATATTGATAAATACGTGGAAATGTCAAAATTGGGCGGTTCGGAGGCGTGATCCGGTATTAACCGAGCGCCTGGATTGGATATTACGCGCCAGACCAGGACCGCTGTCAGTGGCGAGGTGGAGGCTTCGCTTGAGGTCTCAAATGGGTCTCGCGCCCAGTCAATGACTCGTCCGCCGTGGCTCTTGGCGATGCGGTCGCCGTGGCCGCGATCATTTCGCCGGCCTTGAAGTCGCCATGCCTGGCCTTGAGCGCGGTTGAATTGACGATGTCGGTGAAGACGAGGGTGAGCAACCGCGATGCGGCGTGTTCTTTTGGGATGAAGGGTTCTCGGATGAATTGCCCAAAACGAAGTGACCATATCTATATAGGCACTGAACATTCAGAGTGGGCCGTTAGATCGTTATGATCGCAAGTACGGCGTACATTTTCGACACTAGAAGGGTCGCTCGCTCGAATCCACGCAGGGCGGATGTTGACGAATGACGAAGGAGATTTGTTCGAGTTTCAACGTGGGTCTGACGTTCCCAGGCCGCAGTCTTCGCGACTAGGAGGCAGCAAGAAACCTCGCCCGCTCGGCGTATGCGAGACGTAGATCGGGAGCCAACCGGTGGCAACTTTTTAGATCAGACTTTTCTCCATTGCTGTTGGTGCCAGAGCAAGAACTCGATCACATCGATATCCTGGAACCAAAGGGTGTCATTCTTCTCTTCAGAGTCGAGTATTTTCCTTGTCCGTTCGCTCAAAGCGGCGTTCTTCAATCCGCTAACTTCACCAGCAGCGAAACTGGGGGTTCTGGAGTCGACCAACCCATGAGCGATTCGGCGTTGAAGATCAACGTGCAACATGTTCCATTCCTTCACGCCACGAATTGAGAAGGTACCTCTCTCATCGCCCTCCGAAACATATCGAACTCGAATGTGATCGTGATCTTTGTCCTTCCAAGTTACCATACGTCCGAACAGGTCGGGATGTGTTGGCGCTGGCGCATCGGCGTACAAAACAAAGTTCCATCCGCGAGATTCGACCACTCGTCCGTCTACCACTCTGTTCAGGCAGTTCGAGCGCGCGCTCGGAAAAATCAGTCCGTTTGCTCCGTGGTTTCGCAACCAGCACCCTACGGCCTGAGAGAAAATCGCTCCGCCTCCAGTTTCGAGCCCCACCAAGACGGGTAGCAATTCGTTGAAGGATTTGATTCGTG
>CAYUZD010000087.1:0-11754 GCA_964449475.1 uncultured Nitrospirales bacterium | reverse complement strand
CGTCGATCAAGACACGCGCGGTGCGCGACGGCGGCGACTACGTGATCAACGGCGGGAAGATGTGGATTACGAGCGGCACGCAGGCGGACTGGATCTGTCTGCTGTGCAACACCGGGGTCGATGAGACGAACCCGCACCGGAACAAGAGCCTGATTTGCGTGCCGCTGAAGGAGAACGGCAAGCGCGCGAAGGGCGTGACGATCGAGCGCAAGCTCAAGAAGATGGGCATGCACAGTTCCGACACTGCCGAGCTGCACTTCGAGAACGTCCGCGTGCCCGCCCGGTACCTGATCGGCGAGGAGGGCATGGGGTTCACGTACCAGATGATGCAGTTCCAGGAAGAACGGCTGTACGCGGCGAGCGGCGCGACGACGGGCCAGCGCCGCGCGATCGAGGACACGGTGAAGTACACGGCGCAGCGCATCGCGTTCGGCAAACCGATTCTGCACAACCAGGTCGTGCATTTCCGGCTGGCGGAACTGCTGACCGAGGTCGAGGCGCTGCACGCGCTGACGTGGAAGGCGATCGAAATCCACATCGGCGGGGGAGACTGCACGATGCTGGCGTCGATGGCGAAACTCAAGGCCGGCCGGCTGAACCGCGAAGTCAACGACGCGTGCCTGCAGTATTGGGGCGGCATGGGGTTCATGGACGAGACGCTGATCTCGCGCAAGTACCGCGACGCGCGGCTCTCGTCGATCGGCGGCGGCGCGGACGAGGTCATGCTCGGCATCATCTGCAAGTACATGGGCACGCTGCCCTCGCGCAAGGGGTGAACCGTGACGACGCCCGACTACACCTCGCTGATCGTGCGCCGGGAAGGATCGCGGCTCTACGTCACGATCAACCGGCCCGAGTTCAAAAACGCGATCAACCACGAGGTCGTTGCGGACCTGACCGCGCTGACGCGATCGATCGCGGCCGACCGGACGCTGCGGACGGTGATCCTGCGCGGGTCGGAGGGCACGTTCTGCGCCGGGGGCGACATCCGCGGGTTCAAGGAAAGTTTCTCGAGCCCCGCGCCCGAAGCCGGGGCGCCGGACCCGATCGCCGAGAACAACCGCCGGTTCGGCGACTTCCTGATCTTGTTCAACGCGCTGCCGCAGACGGTCGTCGGCATCATCGAGGGCGCGGCGTTCGGCGGCGGATTGGGCCTCGTCTGCGTGACGGACGTCGCCATCTGCATGGCGGACACGAAATTTGCGCTGAGCGAGACGGGCCTCGGCGTCGTGCCGGCGCAGATCGCGCCGTTCGTCGTGCAGCGCGTGGGGATCACGAACGCGCGGCGCATCGCGCTGTCCGGCGCACGCTTCGACGGCCGTCACGCGAAGGAACTCGGCCTCGTGCATTTCGTCGCGAACGACGCCGCGGAACGCGACGCAATTCTGAAAACGGTGCTCAACGACATTGGGCGTTGCGCACCCGGCGCGAACGCGGCGACGAAGCAGGTCATGCTGGATTCGCTCGTGGGCCGGTTGCCGCAGGTGTTGGACGCGGCGTCCGAAGCGTTCGCGGCGCAATTGCGCGGACCGGAGGGCCAGGAGGGTGTGAAGGCGTTCCTCGAGAAACGGCCCGCGGCCTGGGTGGAACGCGTCGAATGAGCCGCCGGTTCGACACGGTACTAGTCGCGAACCGCGGCGAAATCGCGTGCCGCGTGATGCGTACGGCGCGCGCCGAAGGGTACCGCACGGTTGCGGTGTACAGCGACGCGGACGCAGGCGCGCTGCACGTGGCGCAGGCCGACGACGCCGTCCACATCGGCCCGTCGCAGGCCGCGCAGTCGTATCTCAACATCGATCGCGTCATCGCCGCGGCGAAGACGTCTGGCGCGCAGGCGATTCATCCCGGCTACGGGTTCCTGAGCGAGAACCGCGCCTTTGCGGAGGCGTGCGCGCAGTCGGGCATCACGTTCATCGGGCCCCCGGCGTCCGCGATTCACGCGCTCGGCAACAAGGCCGAAGCGAAGCGCCTCGTGCGCGCCGCCGGCGTACCGTGCGTGCCGGGGTACGAGGGCGAGAAGCAGGACGACGCGACGCTGAAGGCGGAGGCGAAGAAGATCGGTTTCCCGGTGCTGCTCAAGGCGGCGGCGGGCGGCGGCGGGCGCGGCATGCGGCGCGTCGGTTCGGAGTCCGAACTCGACGAGGCCCTGCGCGGCGCGCGGTCTGAAGCGCGGAACTCGTTCGGATCGGACGAACTCATCGTCGAGAAACTCATCGAACACGCGCGGCACGTCGAGATCCAGATCATCGCCGACGAGCACGGCAACTGCATCCACCTCGGCGAGCGCGACTGTTCCGTGCAGCGCCGTCACCAGAAGATCATCGAAGAATCGCCGTGTCCGGCGATGACGCCGGAGCTGCGCAAGGCGATGGGGCTCGCCGCGGTGAACGCCGCGGCTGCCGCGGGCTATGTGAACGCCGGTACGGTCGAGTTTCTGCTCGACGATCACGGCAACTTTTACTTCCTCGAAGTGAACACACGCCTGCAAGTTGAGCACCCGGTTACGGAGATGGTGACCGGTCTCGATCTGGTCTCGCTGCAATTGCGCGTCGCGCAGGGCGAGCATCTGCCGATCGCGCAGGAAGACATCCGGTTTTCCGGTCACGCGATCGAGGTGCGGCTTTGCGCGGAGGATCCGAGTGCCGGGTTCGCATCGCAGACGGGGCGCATCTGCCGCTGGCGGGCGCCGGAACGGTCTGGCGTGCGCGTCGATCACGGCCTCGCCGAGGGGTACGTTGTCTCGCCTTTCTACGACTCGATGCTCGCGAAGATTATCGCCCACGGGGCCACGCGCGGAGAGGCGCTCGACCGCGTGGACGCCGCGCTGCGCGACACAGTCGTGCTGGGCATCCGCACGAACGCGCCGTTGCTGCGCCGCATCGTGCAGCACACGGACTTTGCCGCGGGAGAGGCCCACACGAACTTCATCGAAAAGACGCTCGTGCTCGAACAACGCGACGAACCGCTGCGGCCCGCGCACTGGTTGCTCGCGTGCGCCGCAACGATTCAACGCACCGCGCGCCGTGTCCCGGAGCTCCACCGCGGGTGGCGGTCGACGGGCGCGGTCTCGGTCCCGCTGAAACTCGCGTGCGACGGCCGCACCGAGCCGTTCAAGGTCGCGATGAACGGCAACCATTTTGGCATTGAGCGCGACGGAACGCGCGTAGAACTGACCGTGGCCGACTTCAACGAGACGGTCATTCGATTCCGCCACGAAGGCCGCACGGAGACGGCGGATCTGGCGTTCGATGGCGATCGGCTGCATCTCAAGTTCGACGGCCGCGTCGAAACATTTACGGACGTGACTTATGCGCCGCCCGAAGCGTCCGCGGCGGCGGCCGACGGCGTCGTCAAGGCACCGATGGTGGGGCAGGTCGTACGGGTCAATGCGAAGGCCGGCGGGGGCGTCGTGAAGGGGGAGGTGCTCGTCGTGATCGAGGCGATGAAGATGGAGAACCAGATTGTCGCGCCGTGCGACGGCGACGTGGAGACTGTGTCGGTATCGGTGGGCGATCAGGTTGACGCAAACCAGGTGCTGGTGAAACTCGCGGTGAAGGTCGAAGCGTAGGGAAGACTCACTCATGGAGACCAAGACGATTCATATCGGCGGCGCGTCGGGGTTCTGGGGCGATTCGACCATTGCGGCTCCGCAACTTCTCGCGTCGAGCCGACTGAACTACCTTGTATTCGATTATCTCGCCGAAATCACGATGTCGATCATGGCCCGCGCGCGCGCGAAGGAGCCGGACCAGGGCTACGCGCACGACTTCGTGACGCAGGTGCTGCGGCAGTCGCTGCCCGAACTCGCGCGCCAGAAGGTCAAGGTCGTCGCGAATGCCGGCGGCGTGAACCCGATCGCCTGCGGCCAGGCGATCGAGGCGCTGGTCAAAGAACTCGGCCTCGACCTCAAGGTCGCGACGGTGGTCGGCGACGACTTGATGCCGCGCATCGACGAACTGCGTGCCGCCGGTACGAAGGAGATGTTCTCCGGCGCGCCGATGCCGCAGAAGTTCATGAGCATGAACGCGTACCTCGGTGGGTTTCCGATCGCGGACGCGCTCGCGCGCGGCGCGGACATCGTCGTCACGGGGCGCGTCGTGGACAGCGCGGTCACGCTCGGTCCCTGCATCTACGAGTTCGGGTGGAGGGAATCCGACTACGACCAGCTCGCCCAGGGCAGCCTCGCGGGCCACATTATCGAATGCGGCGCGCAGGCGACCGGCGGGCTGTTCACCGATTGGGACACGACGGGCGACTGGTCCAACATCGGCTACCCGATCGCCGAGATCGAGCCGGACGGGTCATTCACGATCTCAAAGCCCGACGGTACCGGCGGACTGGTGAGCCGGCAGACGGTCGCAGAGCAGCTTGTGTACGAGATCGGCGATCCGCAGGCGTACATTCTGCCGGACATCGTCTGCGACTTCTCGAACGTCGTCATCGAGGACACCGGACCGGACCGCGCACGCGTCACGGGTGCGCGGGGTTCGATCCCGACCGACCGGCTGAAGGTCTCCGCGACCTACGCGGACGGGTTCCGCCTCGGCACGTACCTCTCGATTCGCGGGATCGACGCGCCCGGCAAGGCGCAGAAGACGGCCGACGCCGTGCTCAAGCGTACGCGTGCGATCCTCAAGCGCATGGGCGCGCCGGACTTTACCGAGGTCAGCATCGAAATCATCGGCACGGAGGCGGGCTACGGCCCGCACGCGCGCGTGCAGCATCCGCGCGAGGTCATGCTCAAACTCGCGGCGAAGCATCCCGTGTCCGATGCGCTCGGCCTGCTCCTGCGCGAACTCACGTCGTCCGGCACGTCGATGTCGCCCGGCACCTCCGGTATGGGCGGCAACCGCGCAAAACCGTCGCCCGTCGTGCGCCTCTTTTCGTGCACGGTCGATCGCGCGAGCGTCACGCCCGAGATCGTGATGAACGGCTCGCGCGCGCCGAGGCCGTTCTCGAAGGGCGCGCCGTTCGACCCGTCGTGCATCGTGCGGCCGCGTATCGTCGACGAGCCGGCGGTGGTCGGTAAGACGGTGCAGGTGCCGCTGGTGAAGATCGCGCACGGCCGCAGCGGCGACAAGGGAAATGACGCGAACATCGGCATCATCGCGCGCAAACCCGAGTACTACGGCGTGCTGCGCCGCGAACTTACGGCCGACCGCGTGCGCGAGCACTTCGCCTATTTATTGGACGGCGGCGTTGAACGCTACGACCTGCCCGGAATCCGCGGTGTAAACTTTTTGTTGCACGAGGCGCTCGGCGGCGGCGGCATTGCGTCGCTGCGGAATGACCCGCAGGGCAAGGCGTACGCGCAGATTCTGCTCGATATGCCGATCTCCGTTCCGGAATCGATCGCGGCGAACCTCGATTGAAGAATGATCGGTAGCGCTTTATCCTTTCGTTCGATGTAATCGATACCGTAACCGAGTTCGTCGCGGAACTCCGATCCGAGTCACGCGCAGAATTTTCCGGTTTCGCGAATCCCGTCCATCGAATATAATTGCCGCTGCGAATTCTTCCACCGCCATCGCGCGCCGGGGCTGGGCGAGCGAATCGGCCGTGCGGTGGATCCGTCGAACCCTGCACGAGGGCTGGCATGACTTCAGGCGCATCCGGCGTGACGCACGACGACCCGGGGATCCCCCAGGACGCCGCGTCGGCATGGGCGTACATGCAGACCGTGCTGGACGACGCGCTCGACGCGGTGCACAACGCGCGCGTGCGCGGCGCATTTCTGACGGAGAGTGCCGAGCGCTACAAGCGCGCCGCGTCTGAACTCGAAGATCGCTGCCGGGAACTCGAGACGCGTTTCGACGAGGCACGGTCCGACTCCGAATCGGCGGAAGACGGCATGATGCTCCTGCGCCAGGAACACGAAGCGCTGCAGGAACGCTACGCGCAGGCGCTGCTGTCCGCGCTGAACCACGAGGAAACCGTGAAGCGCGTTCGCCGGATGGAGGAACGCCTGCGCGTTATTGCCGAAGCGGTCGCCCGGCTCGACGAGAAGACCGCGGAGATCCATGAGCACTACGGTAACGACCTCGACGCGCAGCCCGAGCTCATCGAAGAAATCAATTTCACGCGCGATGAAACCCTCGAAACCATCCGCCGCGCGATCGCCGGCCTGAGAGCAGCGACCCGCGCGCATGCCTGAACGGCCACGGATACTTGCGGCCAGTTCATACCCACCCTCGCCGGCTCAAGTGTCACGATCGTCCGCCGCGGCTGACGCGGCGCAGAGCCGGTTGCCCGAAGCGATCGAGCAACCGGCCCGCGTGCGCCGCCCAGCAGTTGGGTCACCCGCGCTTTGCGCCGCGCGTCGTGCGGATCAGACCGGCGAACCCCGCTGCTGCGAGGAGCCCGATCGCGGCCGCGAGAACGACCAGGGTCCAATCACGTTGCGGTGCGCCCATGAGCACCGCTCCGCCGATGCCGTAGGTCGAGAAGTGATCGGTCTGGAACGTGAGCGTGTTGTTGACCGTGTCGACCACGACCGTTGGGAGGAACGCCGAGTCGAGCGGTTCGAACACGCCGAGGCCGACGTTGTACAGATACGGGATCATGTTCGCCTCGTCGGCGATCTGCGCTACTTCGGCGTCTGAGTATGTGATGGTGATCGTGATTGGTGGGAAAAACAGGGTGCCGTCGGGACCGAAATCGCGGATGACGGGGATCGCTGTCTCCGGATCGGGTAGCGCGATCGGCGCTACCGGATCCACAGGGGTCACGATCGTGATACCTGTCGCGCCGGAACCGTCCGGGAAGTTGATCACCTGATCGGTCGGCAGGTCGACGATCGTTCCGCTCGCGTCCGAGACGACGACATCCGTAGTTGTCTGGACGCCGCTGTCGCCCAGAGTAAACGGCAATGTGACGGAATTTCCGCCGATCGTCGCGCTGTTGGCGCCATCGGGAAGGGGGTCGGACTCGGCGTCGATGTCGCTTTCGGTGGTGAGAGTCGTGACCTTAACGTTGTACTGATCGATGTAATAGAGACGATTGCCCGTATCAAATCCCTGGACGGAGCCTTGGCCGCCCGGTTCGGAAAACCGCAGATAGCCACTCCCGTCCGCGTTGGAGAGATTGATGTCCCAGTCGGCCGCCGAAACGGTCGCAATGAAGTTTTGGGAGTCGAACACATTGAGGTAATCCTCCGTCGAAAAGACGAGGGAACCATCGAAACTGAACTCGCCGCAACACGCGTAGTTCGGTGTGGCGGACGCGCGAATCTCATTGATCCGCGGATCGGCGAGGGAGGCCGCGGGCGCGGTGAATCCGTCGACGATGTCGTTCACTCCGGTCAGGCGGTATACGTTTTGCAGATCTGGCGCAACGGATTCGTCCCTGATCGAGAAGATGATTTCATCACCGTCACGCGTGATCGCATCGCCTACCAGTCTCTCCGTCGGAGCAATCGTGAAGTTGGTCAGATCGATGTTGAAGCGTGTCAAGTAGTCTCCCTGGCCGTCGTTGAGGACCGGGGTAATTCTGAGATGGCCATCACCGTTGAAGCCGTTGGCGACGATCCAATTCTCAGACGGCTTCTTGGTTGTCCCATTTACGGTATAGGTAAAACCGGGCGTCAGTTGCACATTACGCTGAAGGACTCTCGTATTGGTATCGAAGAGCAACCCGCTGCCGGCCCAGGCGTGGACATCGTCCGCGCACCAGACAATGGGCCTAAATCCGAATCCTTCGTCCGATGAAACCCGTTCCCAGGTGGACGGGTATCCAACGTCTACCATGAAAAGGCCGATCTGAAACGTTCCGAGGTTGATACCCCAGAACAGTGCCTTCGTGCCGGCCTGATTGATGCCGACATTGAGGATCCCGCGTCCACTGGGCGCCTCGACTACCGCGGAGCCGGCGCTCTGCATTCCCGCGTAGAAGTCGCCGTCGATCAACGCTGAGCTCGTTCCCAGCGCGTAGGAGACGGTTTGGGCCTGTGTGGAATTGGTCCCGAGCAATATCGGGACGATCAGGGCCCCCACAAAAGCAATTACTTTCGACACTTTGGCCTTGCACATGACGTTTGTTCTCCTTCCCAAGGTGGATAAATTCCGCAACCTGCGAAAACAGACTAAGCAACTACTGGGCCGGAGAATGGGCGCAATGAAGTGAATGGGGTGAAATCTATGTCTGTGAAGGAGATTACAAACGATCGCCGCGCATGGTTCGTGAATGGAGTCGCATTGGGATGTCCAACGTTGCACTGATCAAGTGCAATGCATGCACCGAATAAGTGCAGGCATCGCTGGGTGGGACACTTACGGAGTCGCGATGACGGTCCGGGTGGGCGGCAGCAGGTCGAGCACGAGTTCGGCGCGCTGCTCAATCCATGGCTCGCGCAGGGCCACGCGCCACAGTTCGCGGCCCTGATGGCCGTCGTTGGCAGAGAAATAGAGCCACTGGCCGACCACGGCGAAATCAGTCGGAGGATGACCTTCGGTCTGCATAACGGGCAGCATCCGGCGGGCTCCCGAGGGCGTAGCCATCATTAGCCGGTTCGAATTGGGTCCTTGGCCCTGTTCATCGAAGAGCGCGGAGAAGACGAGACGATCGCCGATCGGCAACAAATCGGAAGGCCGGCTGCCTTCGTTCCCGTGAACGAGATCCACGAGCATCCGCGTGCCCTTCGCGGTTCCATCGGTGATCCAAAGTTCGGTTCCGTCGTTCGGCGCCGTGGCACGGAGGAAGACGTGGTTCCCGGCCGCGGTGAGGAGTTCCGGGGTCGAAGACGGCCGACCGAAGTAGATGTCCTTCAACATCGAGGTTGTTTCCGGCGTGCCGGTGGTCGCCCACAACTCGTCGCCATGTACGCCGTCGTTCGCCGCGAAGAGGAGTCGGCCTTGGAACGCCACGAGCGCCCGCGGGGCCAACGCGTCCGGGTGCTGGATCGGATGGATGTCGGCCACGAGCCGCGTGCCGTCCGCCGTGCCGTCCGTGAGCCAGATTTCGGGTCCGTGCGCGCGGTCGTCCGCGACGAAGTACAGTTTGTCGCCGCTAGGTGTGAACAGGCGGGGACTGGACGAGTCCGGCCCAGGCGCAATGTCGGACACGAGGCGTGCGTCATTGCCTTCGAGGCACCAAAGTTCCCGGCCGGAGTCAGAGCGCGTCGCTGAAAAATAGACCGAACCTTTCCAGAGAGTGAATCCGGCGGGTTCGGAACCCTTGTCGCCGCGTTCGATGTCGGAGATTTTCCGGGGCATCGTACCGGAAATCGAGGTGGACCAAAGTTCGCCGCCGCTTTCGGCATCGGTACCGGCGAACACGAACTCGCCGTTCCGCGCAATCATCCGCTTGGAACCGGCAGGCGCGGGCGACACCGCGGCGAGTTGCACGGCAGCAGCAGCATCGGCGGTCCACAACCAAAACGCTTCGCCGCCGTCCTCGCCGCGCACGATCGCCGCGAGTGCATTGTCCGTGCCGAGCAACTCGATGAATCCATCGCGGGCGAATTCGGAGGGTTCCGTGGATACACTGAGTTCCGGTTCGCCGTCTGCCGGCGCGGTGCGGCCGAAGCGAAAGCGTCCGTCGCGGGAGCGAAAGACGAAGTAGAGGGTGTTTCCGGCCGAGGTAAGCCGGTGTACCTCTGAGCTTGGGTTCGCCGCTCCGGGTAGCGCGATGTCCGCGAGAAGAAACGTCCCCTCGGTAGTGCCGTCGCTGCGCCACAGTTCAGCGCCGTGCCTGCCGTCGTTCGCCTCGAAGTAGACCGCGTCGTCCAGCGTCGTCAGGTAATACGGCTCGGAGCTTCCCGCGCCGGGAAGAATGTCCCGCACGACCCGCGTGCCGGTCGCGGTACCATCTGTGAACCACAGTTCCTCGCCCATAGTAGGGTGCGCCGCGGCGAAGAACGCACCGCCCTGCGACGGCGTAATCTGGTACGGATTGCTGCTGATTTCGCCTGGGAAGACATCGAAGAGGAGCGCGGTGCCCAATTCGGTTCCGTCCGTCACCCACAGTTCCCGGCCGTGCTCGGGCGTCTTCGCGCAAAAAAACATCCTGCCGTCGGCCGGCCGGAACGGCGCGGGTTCGCTCGACGCGATTCCGGGCACGATGTCCTTGAGGAGATAAGTCCCGGCTTCGGTCCCGTCCGAGCGCCAGACTTCCAGGCCGTGCTCGTTGTCGTTCGCCTGGAAGTAGACGGTGCCGTTGAACACCACGAGATCCTTTGGCGCGGATCCTTCCGGTCCCGGCAGGATGTCCTTGATCATCCACGTGCCTTCGGCGGTGCCGTCTGTCCGCCAGAGTTCCATACCGTGGTCTTTCGTTTCGCCGACGAAGACGACGCAATCGTCGAGGGCGAGGAACGAGCCGCGGTACCCTTCGACATGCAGGCCGGGAGTGGGGATCTGCGTTGTGCCCGATTCCGTCCCATCTGTGCGCCAGAGTTCACCGGGGCCGCTCGCCGACGTGGCACGAAACAGTGCGAAGTCACGAAAGGGAGTGGGGGCGAACGGCGTGCCGATAGTTACATTCGCGGGATGGATGTCGCGCACGAGTTGCGTGCCGGCCTCCGATCCGTCCGTGAGCCAGATCTCGTTGCCGCGGAGACCGTCGTCGGCGACGAAAAGTGTTCGATCATCGAGATTGGCGAAGTGCGAAGGTACGGAGCCGAAGTTGGGGTTGGTGTTGATGTCCTTGATCGTTATGGTTCCGGACGTGGTGCCGTCGGTGAGCCACAACTCCTCACGATTGATAAGACCATCGTCGGCCTTGAAATACATCGTCCCGCGAACCGGCGAAGCGTGGAAGTGGATGGGCTTCGTGGCGAGCGAACCCTCCGGACCCGGAAAGTTGTCTTTGACGAGCCGTACCTCGCGCCGGGCGGGGTCAAACACCCAGAGTTCTTCGCCGTGTATGCCGTCGTCCGCCGCGAAGAACAGCAGTGGTCCTGCCGACGTGAGCGCGTCGAGCTTCGACCCCGGGTTTTCTGGAAGCGGGATATTTTGTGCGAAGGAGTTCGGAACGGCACAAGAGCATGAGACTACTATAGTGGCGATTCGCAGTACGAGGCTCATCGTCATGACCCCGGCGACATTTGTGTCACAGGTCGTACTGGCGGATCTTGCGCGCGAGCGTGTTCCGATGCATGCCAAGCAGGCGCGCGGCGTCGCTAATGTGGCCCTCGCAGAGTTTCAGTACGCGTTCGATCTCGGCGCGTTCCACTTGTTCGAGCGTCGAACTCGCGCCTGACGCGCGTGGCTGCCGCACCAGGCCGCGGAGGGTTTCAATCGGAGCGGATTCGCCCGCGGACAGTGTCATTGCGCGGTTCACCGTGTTGCGCAATTCCCGAACATTCCCGGGCCACTCCAGCCCGGCGAGAAACGCAATCGCGTCCTGCGTAAAGACGTCTCGCGACGGCGAGGCCGGCGACGCGTACCCGCGGACGAAATGCGCGACCAACTCCGGGATGTCCTCCGTGCGATCGCGTAGCGGAGGGATGTGGATCTCGATTCCCGCAAGCCGGTAATACAGATCGTCACGGAACCGGCCCGCGCTCACCGCGTCGAGCAGATCGCGGTTCGTAGCGGACAAGACCCAGACGTCAACCTGCTTCTCCGCTCCGCCGCCGACGGGCCTGACGGATCCAAGTTCAATCACGCGCAGGAGGCGCGATTGGCCCGCGGGGCTCAAATCGGCGACTTCATCGAGGAAGAGGATGCCACCGTCGGCCTCGCAGAACAGCCCGGCCTTGTCCCGGGTCGCGCCGGTGAAGGCGCCCTTCACGTGGCCGAAGAACTCGCTCTCGAA
>CAYUZD010000086.1:0-11787 GCA_964449475.1 uncultured Nitrospirales bacterium | reverse complement strand
TCGTACTTCCTCGAAGATGTTGCGACAGAGTTTCACGTCCAAGGATTAGAGCTCGATTGGGCTTGCGTGGCCTGGGACGCCGACTTCCGCCGAGTCGAAGCTGGATGGGAACACTGGTCGTTCAGTGGAAGTAAGTGGAAGCGAATCAAGGCGATCGAGCGAAGGGCCTACCTAAAAAACGCTTATCGAGTGCTTCTCACTAGAGCAAGGCAGGGGATGGTAATCGCCGTCCCGCATGGAGATGATCGCGATCATACCCGCCCAGCGAGATACTACGACTCGACGTTTGAATACCTTCGAAGGATTGGGTTTCCAGTGATTTCCTGACTTCGCGACCCTTGGTTCTCGAATCGGCGTGCCTGCGACACAAGTTTCGGGTGACCACGATTTCTGATACCCAGCAGCGAGGCGTTCGACGATACGTTCCCTCGGTGCCTCTATGGTGAGAACTTCGCCTTTATCTGTCAACAATTTCCCCTTGTTTATCCGTTTTGCTACCGGGCCGATCCTGAAATCCGGCCGAGGTCGCTGCGGAATTCGCACTTGCGAATCGGAGGCCAGGACCCTTGTTCCTCACGCGGGTTTCCGGGACGTCGGCGAGGGCAACGCGGCGGCATAGGTAATAGGTGGCAATTCGCCCACGAGGTCCCCGAACCGGACTGAGGAGGATATCGTCATGCGAACATCCCTAAGCGCAGCTTAGGGATGGCACAACTCAACTACACGACATAATGGACCCCTAGTTCCTTTTCGCAAACGCCCGAGATCCGCCTACTTTCTTTCTGGGAAGAAAGAAAGTTAGCAAAGAAAGACCGATGTCCGCGAGGCGGCAGTGCGCCGGACCATGCACGGGCGAGACGCCCGTGCCACGAAGGTCTGCGGTTGCGCGGCAGCGCGACCCTCCCGATTGACCGGGTACACCAGACCGCGGATACGCTCGCCCGCCCAGTGGATGGGTGCCACGCTCAAGCGGGGTCTGCTTGGGCGTGTGGGTTTGCCCAATCCGTCCAATCCGTGCAAATCCGTGGCTAAAACGGGCTTCGCATTTGCAGGCCCCATCGCCGCGCCCTATATTTGCGCGGATGGACCCCCGCCCGCCCACGCCCCCCGGCTCGCCCGGGACTCCCGGCCCGCGCCGCGACCGCACCCCGTCCGAGCGCGCGTTCATGGTCGCGGCCACCGGCGTCAGCGCGGCGCTGCTTGGCCTGGACCCGGCCTCCGCGCGACCGTTTGCGCTGTTGTTCCTGGCCGCCGCCGCCTACGTCCTCGCCGAGCCGCGGCTCGCGCCGCGATGGGCGGCGATGACCTCGCGAGCGTCGGCCGCGTTGCGCGACCTGACGCCGCGCCCGCGGTTCCTCCGCAGCGGCCACGGAATCGCCGGTGCAATCGGCGGCGCGCTCATCGGGTTCGGCCTCGCATTCCGCGACGGCATGCCCGGAACGATGTCGGCCTTCTACATCGCGCTCGGCGCCATCGCGCTCGCGTCCGCGCTGTTGCACGCACCCATGCAACGCGCGCCCGAGAAGTGGCGACACGCCGCGGCCCTCGCCGGCCTGTTCACGGGCATCATCGCCGCCGTGGCGCTCGGCTGGGTCACGGTCCGCTACGGCACGAACACGCCGTTTTTCGACGAGTACGCCTCGACCCTCTCGCTCGCGGTCGAGTTCCCGCAGATGTCCGGCGCGGAACGCCACGAGGCCATTTTCGCCTCGCACAACGGCCACCGGATCGCGACGACGCGCCTCGCGACGCTGGGGTACGTCGCGCTGACCGGCCGACTGAATTTCCACGTGCTCGCGCTGGTCAGTTGCGGCATCCTTGCCGCGGCCGCGCTCGTCATCGCGCTGACCCTGCGTCGCGACGGCCAGCACCAGCTCGCGAAAACTCACGCGGCCGCGCTCGCCGCGCCGTTCCTGCTCGTGCTGTTCCAGCCGCAGTACCACCAGCTCACGCTCTGGGCCTTCTCGATCCAGCATTTCGCCGTCGTATTATTCGCCGCGCTGAGTTTCGCGCTGCTCGCGCGCCCGTCGCCCGCGGCGTTCGCCGGCGCCGTGGTCTGCAGCCTGCTCGCGGCGTACACCTTCGGCAGCGGCGTGCTCGTCGGCGTCGTCGGCCTCGGCTACCTCGTCGTGCGGCGCCTCCACGCGAGGGCAACGGCGTGGCTACTGATATGGGGGGCGATCGCGGCGGTCTACTTTCGCGGACTCTCGCTCGACCCGCCGAATGGCCCGCAGATGAGCGCGCTTGGGAAGGCGTACTACCTCTTCGAGTTCCTCGGGTCCGCGGCGACGCTCGGCGCGTTCACGGATTTTATCGGCGGCGGCCAGGCCGACGCCACGCGGTACCCGGCGGCGCTGTGGGCCGCGCGCATCGCGGGCGCGCTGATGCTCTGCGCGTTCGGCTGGCTCACGCTCCGGCACTACTGGACGCGGAACGCCACCGTGTTCGGCCTGCTCGCGATGACGGCGCTGTCCGCCGTACTCGCCGCCGCGCTCCGCAGCACGCACCCGTACTCCGAGCCGTTCATGTCGCGCTACACGCTGAACTCGTGCCTGTTCGCCGCGCTGCTCGCGGTCGCGCTGCTCGACCTGCACTGGCCCGCGCTACGCACGTGGACGCCCGCGATCACCGCGAGCGCCGCGCTGTTCTGCGCCGCGTCGTTCGCCTTGACCGTGCCCTTCGCTCGGGCACACGCCGCCGACCTGCGTTACGTGATGCTGCTGACCGCCATCGGGGAGCACGCCGGTGCGCCGCCACGGAAGGTCCAGTTGCCGTTCTACGACTTCGCGCTGCTCGAGCGCGCCCGGGCATCCGGCGTATATGCCACGCCCGAAGAATTTGCGGTATCCGCGCTCGCAGCGCCGCGTGTGGATGCGCCACTCGATGATCTCCCCGTGCGTGGGAATCGCATCCCAAACATCACGTACATCGGCGAGAGCGATTCGGCCTACACGTTCTTCGTCGCCGCGCCCGAGTCGGCGGCGCAGGGCAACGCCGTGTATCTAGTAATAGAGAGCGGCGCTGCCGGAAGCCTGGCGTTCGCAGCACGGACTCCGGGCGAACACGGAATGCACGAACGCTTCTTCGGCTACAACAGCCCGCCGGGGACCACGTATCTCGCGTGCGTCCCCAAGCGCGAATTGCCGGAGGGGAGGTTGGATATTGCTCTCGTGTTATTGGACGGAGAAACCCGCAAGAAAACACCAGTGATTGCGACAGTGGGCCCGGAATGAAGGCGACCACATCGCGGCCCCTTAACACTCTCACTGACTGCGTTGGTGCACCGGCAGCGTCCAGACTAGTGGAGATGCGGAGTGGGATCGGCCGCTAGGCGTTCCCGTTCCGCGGCCCTGAATTCCTGAAGCAGGTGTTCCCCGGCCTCTCTTTCGTATTGTTTCAGGCCCGCCAAGAGCGTAAGCGCGTGGGCTTCTAGCCCGGGAAAATCTGTGCCGTTCGAATCAGGGAGCGAGTCCAACCGGTTGCGCACTGTAGGATGCGAATCGCCCGAAGTCAGGACTTCGTGAGCCATGTAATCCGTCGCAGCTTTCGAGGCTTCGTCGCTCAAGGACGCGAGAGATTTTCGAATCAATCGATACGGACTGTCATGAGGTTCGCGTTGCTTCAGCACCTCGTCACATTTTTGGTCAAATAAGGGCTGCATGACGATGCTATATCCGACTGTTTTTCCCAGCCCTGATCGCATGTATGCGGAGCCGGAATGTGTGGCGGCGATGTAATCCGCTCGAAACTCCCGCACGCGGGAAAGTCTCATGTTCGCCAAGTGGAATAGCCACGTATAAGCGAAAAGTACTCCTGCCGCGGGCAGCAAAGGCAGGGCCATCAGAATCTTAAGTAACCAGTTTCCGGACATCCACATCGAGAGTAGAATCGACGCCGAATGCCCCGCACTCATGTAGACGCGCATCGCGATCGAAGAATATAGTGTGTCTCGTCCCGTAAAATGTGCGAACTCGTGCGACATGATCGCACGCAATTCGCCCACCTTAAGCACACCAAGCAGCGGGAGACTAATCGCAAGAATGCGTCCACGGGGTGAAGCATTCAAGACATTCAATCTTCCCTGCATGACAAAAAACTCGGGCCCTAAATGCAACACGATCGCATCTGGAGTCTTCGTCCCGACTCCCTTGCAAATCTCTTCAACAAGCTTCCCGAGTCGAGGTTCCCGATTCATATTCAATGCAAGTCCGGGTTCGAAGTGTGGAGAGCCAAAGAATGATTTCAATGTTGCCCGACCCACATTCCACACAGCCGCGCCCGTGAACAAGGCAACGAAGCCGATAGGTATGGACAGCCGCCACATGTGACCCCGATACACGAGGAGATAGGCCATGGCACCGACGGTGGCCACTCCAGTCGCGGTGATACCCAGAAGAGCTAAGGCGATTAGGGCATAGACCAGCGGAACCAAGGCCAAGAGGAGCAACGTCAGGCCAGTTGCCCAGGGAGACCAACGGACTCGGCGAATTCGAGAGGATCGCTTGCTCAGACGCGACCTGCCTTCTCAGTGGGTCAATCGCCCGCGACGGCCGGCCGCTTGCCCTTGAACGGCAGTGTCGCCGCCTGGAACTCCGGATCCGCCTGCTTCTCCAGCGCGCCGAGTTGGATGGTGCCTTGCAGTTCGCCCGCGGCGGTCTGCGTGCCTTCGACGTGCATCGACATGCCGCCGCCGCCCTGCGTGACCATGGTCGAGTCGAAGCTGAACGCGTCGCCATCCCACTTGAGGTTCCACAGGTTCGACGTGAACATGACCGCGCCGACCGAGATGTACCACTTGCCGGCGTCGGCATCCCGCGGGAGGTACGCGCCCCACGGCAGGCCCATCAGCCCGTCGTTGACGTAGCTGTCCTCGGCGGGGTGAACGGCGAGCAGCGCTTGCACCTTCTGCAGCGGCCCCATCGGCTTCGGCCGGACGCCCTCGACCGGCACGGACTCCATGAAGCCGACGAACATTTCCTCGAGCGTCTTTTCGCGGTAATAGAGCGTCTGCGTCGGGTCCGGGTTGCGCGGGTTGTTTGCGGAGTTGTCGTACGCGAACTCGACCTCGACCTTCGTGCCCGCGGGCACGACGAGCGGGTCGACCGGCTGGTAGCTCCACTGCCAGTTGTAGTCATACTGTGGCACGTTCAGCAGAACGTCGCGCCGGCCGTCGGGATAGACTGCGGTGTACTTCGCGGACTTCGCGCGGACGTGTGCGTGCGGCATCATCGACACGATACGGCTGTCCTGATCGAACAGGTGGAACGCCGTCTCGGTGTAATTCGCCTCGCCCGGCGGGATCACGATGCCGAGGTTGACGCCGAAACTCGTGGTCACCTTCTTCTGCATCTCGCCGTCGCCGAAATGCAGGCCGAGCCGCGTGACGTCGCTCGTCTCCTCGCCGGACAGGTGGTAGTGCATCTGGAACGTCATCACCTGGTTGCGCGCGAGCGTGCGGCCGATGCCGGCCGGGTACTCGGTCGGCGGAGCGCCGGCGACCCACACGCCGAAGAGTTCGGACGGGCCGCTGGCGCGATCGGTCGTGCGCACGTCGTACTCCGACGCGCCCATCGGCGCCTCGCCGAGGAACGCGAGGATATGGTGTACGACTTTGCGGTCGCCCGGGTTAAACTCGACGGCCCTGACCCAGTGGTCCGCGTCGAGGTTCGCCTCGACGATGAACGTCGGAAAGATGTCATCGCCGGTCGCGGGCAGGTCGATCTTCGGCAGCTCGATGACGAAGTCCGGCTCGCCGAGTTCCCACTCCGGCGCGGGCCCGGTCACGAGCGGCTGGTCGTCGCCCGGGCCGCGCTTCGCGCCCTGATCGACCCACGCGAGCAGCATGTCGCGCTCCGCCTGCGAGAGGCTGATGTCGTGCAGCCACTTGCCGTGCGCGGGGTCCGGCCGCCACGGCGGCATCGCGCCGTCCGCGATCGCCGTGCGGATCGACTTCGCCCAGGGCCGCGCCTCCTCATACGTCAGCAGTGACATTGGCGCGACGGACCCCGGCTGGTGGCAGCGGACGCACTTTTCCGCCAGTATTGGCGCAACGTCCTTGGTGAACGAGACGTCGTCGGCCGAGAATGCAACAGACGCATATAGAGTAACGAGGAGGGCGAAGGGAACGATACGTGGCATCCAGGGATCTCCCGAGCAATTGCGCCCAATAGACTAACATCTCGACCCACAGATTTTCACAGTTGGTCACAGATGATTGACGGACGCATCTGTGGCAATCTGTGTCAACTGTGGGCGCGGCGCCAGATTGGCGGAGGACGACATGGCTGAACGGCATCCGGATGGGCAAGTCACGACCGAGACCCGCGGGCACCTGTACCTGATGGGACTCGATCGCGCGGAGAAATACAACGGCCTGACGCCGAAGATGTTTCAGGAACTGACCGCGGCGTACAACGAACTCGAAAACAATGACTCGTTGCGCGTCGGAGTGTTGTTCGCGCATGGGAAGCATTTCACGGCGGGGCTCGACCTGCCGAAGTTTACCGAGCACATGAAGAAAGGCGAGCGGCCCTACTTCCGCGCGGGGCAGGTGGACGTTTACGCGCTGCGGCGCCGGTGTTCGAAGCCGATCGTCGCGGCCGTACACGGCATCACGTACACGGCGGGCATCGAGATGATGCTCGCGACGGACATCGTCGTCGCGGCGAGCGACTGCCGGTTTTCGCAGCTCGAAGCCAAGCGCGGCATCATGGCGGCGGGCGGCGCGACGTTCCGGTTCGTGCAACGGGGTGGCTGGGGCAACGCGATGTACCACCTGTTGACGTGCGACGAGTTCAGCGCGCAGGAGGCGCTGCGGTGCGGGTTCGTGCAGGAAGTGGTCGAGCCCGGCAAACAACTCGATCGCGCCGTCGAACTCGCGGAACAGGTCGCGCGCATGGCGCCGCTCGCGATCCGCGCGACCAAATCGAACGCCGCGAGGTTCCTCAAGGACGGAGAAGCGGCCTGCATCGGCGAGTTCGACGACATCCAGCGGCGCCTCAGCAACACCGAAGACGCGGCGGAGGGTGTGCGGTCGTTCGTCGAGCGTCGAGAGCCGAAGTTCAGCGGCCGATGACCCGGTGAAGAACACATCAAGGGGCGCGCAATGACGACGGGCGTGACGTTGCCACTGTGGCTTGTCGTGTTGCTTGTGGCGACGACGCTCATCGCGCTCCTCGACCGGCTCTTCATCCCCAGCGCGCGGTGGTTCGTCCGGCGCCGGGTGAACCGTGCGATCGACGAGATGAACACGCGGCTGCGCATCTCGGTGCGGCCGTTCCAGTTGACCAAGCGCCAGGTGTTGCTCGACCGGCTCGTCTACGACGCCGAGGTCATCCACGCGATGCAGGCCTACGCCCAGGAGAAGGGGATGCCGCGCGAAGTCGCGCAGGCGCAGGTCGTCTCGTATGCGCGCGAGATTGTCCCCGCGTTCAACGCCTACGTCTACTTCCGATTCGGCTACTGGCTCGCGAAGAAGATTGCGCGCGTCTTTTACACCGTGCGCGTGGGGTTTCTCGACCCGCGCCGGCTGCAGGACGTCGATTCCGACGCGACCGTCGTGTTCGTGATGAACCACCGCAGCAACATGGACTACATCCTCGTGTCCTACCTCGTCGCGCGCGCGTCGGCGCTCAGCTATGCCGCGGGCGAATGGGCGCGCGTGTGGCCGTTGAACACGCTGGTGCGCGCGATGGGCGCTTTCTTCGTGCGGCGAAACTCGAATGACCCTCTCTATCGAAAGGTGCTCGAGCGGTATATCCACATGGCGACCGAGGAGGGCGTGTGCCAGGCGGTGTTCCCCGAGGGCGGACTGAGCCACGACGGTTACCTGCGCAAGCCCCGTCTAGGCGTCATCGACTACATGCTCCGGAACTACGACCCTGCGCGGCAGCGCGACATCGTGTTCGTGCCGATCGGCATCAACTACGACCGCGTGCTCGAGGACAAGAGCCTGCTCCATCGGCGCGACACCAACGCTCCGAAGCGCAGCCGCTGGTTCGTGTACCGCACCGCATTCCGGTTCTGGCGCAAGAACATGTCGCTGTCAGTCGAGGAACGCCGCAAGCGGTTCGGCTACGCGAGCGTGAATTTCGGCCGGCCATTGTCAATCCGGGCGTACTGCGCGGAACACGCACTTGCGTTCAGCCGGCTTGACCGCGCATCCCGCTTCGCCGAGATCGAGAAGCTCGCGGGTGAGCTCATGTCACGCGTTGCCGAAGTTGTGCCGATATTGCCGATCGCGCTCGTAGCCAATGTAATGGAACGGGCGGGTGACGAAGCGATGGACAGTGTCGAGATCAAGCACCGCGTGCACGAGCTGATCCAGCGGCTGCAGGGTAACGGAGCGCCGATCCGCAACAACGAGATCCCCAAGGAGCGGACGCTCAACCGCGCGATAGAAATGCTCCAATATCGCTCGATGGTCATTGGAGACGCTGGCCGGTTCCGGCGAAACGCCGAGCAGGGAGATCTGTTGGAGTTCTATGCGAACTCAATCGCGCACTGGCTGCGCGAGACCCCGGCGAAGTCTGTTCCAAATCAGAACCCTGTAATCGCTTGACGTTATATTAGGGTTGTTTTTCACAGCGATTTAGCGGCACGCGGGGAGGGCAACTGGTGTTCAACTCGCTGATACGTATATGGTTACGGTGACGTTTGCCTTGGGGCCGCCAGGGCAACGCCCCCGACCGATTGTAAGAGGGTCGTATGACCAGTCGTTTAGATTGGCGAAGCACCGCGGAGTGTCTCCCGTGCCGCAGGAGTCGGTGGTAAGCCGATGACGATGCGCAGGACACGCCCGGAGCCCGGACCGGATCTCGAGTCGATGATCGCGGCCTACCAGGGTCCGCTGATTCGATACGCGTACCGGCTGCTTCGGGATCGGCATCTCGCGGAGGACATGGTGCAGGAGGCGTTTCTGCGCTATGTCAGGCGGCCGCTCGAGTACGGCGAACCGCGCCAGCGGGTGTCGTGGCTCTACCGGGTGGTGCACAACTTGTGCATCGACTGGTTGACCCGCGAGACGAAGCGCAGCGAGATTTACGACCGCATTGTGAAGGAGGATGCGGGTCCGTCCGGCGAGACGAAGGTCGTCGGCATGGACAACTGGAGTCAGCTCCAGCGGTACTTGCGGGAGTTGAGCGAGAACCAGCGCTGGGTAATCCTGCTGTTTTTCGAGGAAGGATTGAGTTACAAGGAGATTGCCGAGGTGACCGGGTTCTCGATGTCCAACGTTGGCATGCTGCTGCACCGCGGACTCAAGCAACTCCGGAAACTGCTCGATAGAGACGGATTCAAGTTTGAAGGATGAAGAACTCTAAGGAACATAACGAGCTGATTGCGGCGTATCACGCTGGCCGGCTTTCGCCGGAGGATGCGGAGTACGTTCGCACCCAGTCCGCGCTTGATCCGGCATTCGCCGAGGAAGTCGCACTCCTCGCGCCCGTAGCCCAATGGTTGCGGCATGAAATCCAGTCTGGCCCCAGCGCAAATTACCGCCTCAGTGACGATCGACTATCCGTCATCCGTGCGGCGGCCCGCGGCGACATCGTGTCGTTCCCTGAACGCTCCGTCCCCGGAATTGGAAGACGTTCGCGTTTCGTCCGCGCCGCGCAACGGTACGGATTGGCGACAGCAGCTGCGGTCGCGATGATGATTGGCGCCGTTTCGGGGTTTGAGAGCGGCCGGATTCAGTTCGCCGATCGGACGGCTCCGTTCCGGATCGCCGTTGATGCCGGTGATTTGCGTGACACGTCCGTGCAAGCGGAGTCGATCCACTTCTATTCTCCCGCGTACGGTCTCGACCACACCGATCTGAGTGCCATCGTGTCCCGCGGACACCAGTCGGTTGACCGGAGCACGGTCCGGTTCGCTGAATCGCCACAGTCCGATCTGGGTCTGCCTGGCCCGGCATCCAACTACCTGCGGTCGAAGGAAATCCTGTTCCTTCAATGAAACGATCGCTGCCGTGGGTGCTGGTGGCGTTCTTCGTCACGTTCTACGCGTTCCAACTGATTGGTTTCCAACGGGAACGCGCGCGAGAACGTTCTCTGCAAACCATCGAAGGCCAGGCCGCGGCGCTCCAGCAATGGCTCGGGCTGACCGGTGCGCAGACCGAGGCGTATCGCCAACTCCGCTACGATATCGTGGCCAAGGAGAAAGAATTCGCCGACTATCGCCGGGCGGACGCCAAGGCGTTCTGGGAATCCAACCTGGACGCGATTCCGGACGAGGAAAAGCTCCATATCCTCAAGGAAAGGCACCTGGCGAAACTAAAGGAGACCAAGGCCGCGGAACTGGATCTCTGGAGCGCCTGGATTGACTCCCTGACCTTCGATCAGCGGAAGAACTACCTCGGCAAAGTCTTTGAGCACAGGCCTTTAGACGCTTCCTGGTACGACCGGGACTTCTTCGACGAACTTCAGGCCCGGTAGCTGGCGCAGGCAGTCTGTGATATCCCCGCCCGGACGCCCGTTTTGATCCGTAGCGTGGCGGGGTATCCGCCACAAGCGTTGTCTTTTGCCCAGCAAACGTAGCGGATGGGAAGCGTCCCGCCGCGAACACGGGAGGATAATCGGACTATGAAACGGTATGGCATGGCGGTGGCTCTGCTACTGGCGGTGGCGCTTGCGCTGCCGGCGGGAGCGGCGTCGATCAGCGGCAAGGTGGTGGATGGTTCGGGCAAGCCGATGGAAGGGGTAACGGTGTCGGCGTTTGACCCGGAGCGGGACATGAGTGTGTCGGTGTTCAGCCAGGCGGACGGGTCGTTCACGATCGACGGTCTGCGAGACGCGGCGTTTAATGTGCGCGGTCGTCTCATCGGGCAGCTGGACACGTGGCAGGAGAGCGTGAAGGCGGGCGCGAAGGACGTGAAGGTCGCGATGACGCCGGCGACGGGTGCGGACCTCGAGGCGCAGCGCACGGGGGACAACCTGTTCGGGATGATGAAGTGGGAGGACGAAGCGGACAAGGCCAATTTCAAGATGGCCTGCGGGTATTGTCATCAGATTGGCACGGTGGGGTTCCGGTCGCCGGAGGAGCCGGTGGACTGGGAGACGATGATCACGCGGATGGACGGGTTCGGCGGTCTGTACAAGCACACGCAGGACACGATCGTGAACCGGATCGTGAGCACGTACACGGATGAGGCGATGAAGGAGTGGCCGGCGTTCACGCCGCCGCCGGCGCCCAAGGGTGCCGAGACGAAGGTGAAGATCACGGAGTGGGACATGGGGCGTCAGGACGCGTGCATGATCCACGATCTCGAGCTGGGCTCGGACGGGATGGTGTATGCGGTGGACATGACGAACGACGCAATCTATTCGCTCAATCCGGAGACGGGCGAGCAGAAGGTGATCGCGTTCCCGGGCGGGAAGGACCCGAGCTCGGACACGAACCCGCGCCTGGGGCCGCACTCTATTGAGGCGGACCACGAGGGGAACATGTGGATGACGCTGGCGCTATCGGGCCAGATGAGCAAGTACGACGTGAAGACGGGCGAGTTCACGATTGTGTCGAGCGCGCCGGCGCCGCGTCCGCGCGGGGCGTACCCGCACACGCTGCGGGTGGAGACGGATCTCGCGAAGGACCCGAAGGGCCGCGTGTGGTACACGGACGCGGGCTCGGACGTGTTCAGCCTGGACCCGGCGACGAACGAAGTGGTGCAGTATCCTCTGCCGACGGCCGACCAGGCGGTGGGCGGGGGCCGCGGCGAGTCGCGCGGACGCACGCCGTACGGCATCAGCATCAGCCCGGTGGACGGCAAGGTGTGGTACACCAAGCTCAACG
>CAYUZD010000085.1:0-11797 GCA_964449475.1 uncultured Nitrospirales bacterium | reverse complement strand
CGCACGTCGTCGCCGCCGCTCGGCGGCTCGAACACCGACGTCCGGAATCCCATCAGGTTCCCATACCGGTCCATCCGCGAGACGCGCCGGCCTTCCTTGCTGCGCAGGTACGAGTTGTACCGCCTCTCGATCCCTTCCGCGCCCACGCCCTCGCGGTTCGCAAACCCAAGCACGTGCGCCGCCAGTTCCCTCTCCGGATAGTGCCGCACCGGATCGTCCTGAAGCTGTAGCGCCTTGCGCGACGGTGCCTCAGCCAGGTCGCCCAGCCGACGGGCTTCTTCCCCCGTCATGCGCCGCTTCAGCCACACGAACCGCATCGGCTTGCCGTCCGGCCCGAGGCGCGTCGCGCGCTCGTACACGTCGGCCGGGTCCATCGCCAGCCGCGGCGCGAGCCATTGCGCCAGCACCTGGGGATCGCGCACGCGCTCGGGATCCACGCTAAGCGAAGGCGCCAGACGGTTCGTCGCCAGCACGCGCCCGCTGCGATCGAAGATGTCGCCGCGGGGACGCTCGATGAACACTTCGTTGATGTGAAACAGTTCTTCCTCGCTGAATCGCAGGTCCGGATCGACCTGCAACATCACCAGCCGGCCACACAACAGGCCGAACGGCACCAGCACAAACGCGAACAGCACTCGGACGCGCATCCGGTGCTGTTTTTGCGGAGCGCCCCCCGGCGCGCGTCTCGCCGCGCGCGGCGCCGACCCTCGTTTTTTGCGCATCATCGTCGTGCCTACAAATGGCTCTCCGGTGTGTCACCGCCCGGTGCGTCGCCGCCCGCCGTCTGCGCGATCGCCGTCCCGGGTTGCGCCGGCGCGCTCGGGAGTGTCCCGCCATCCACGCGCATCACCACCGACCGCGTCACGCGCGACCGTTTCGGCATCTCCACCCGCCCGTCTTCCAGCGACGCCAGTTCCGCGCGCGTAATGTCCAGTATCCGAACCTGTCCCGGCCGCGGTTCCACCAGCGCGTGCTCCGGCGCCGCCGCGTCCATGCGTTCCAGCCGCCCGAGGTCATACCGCTCGCCGCGCAGGTCGCCGATCCGGTCGTTCACGCGCCGGATCTCCCGCGCCAGATCGTTCGCGCGATATTCGTTCTTCAATCGCTGCGTATGCAGCCACGTGAACACCGAAAGCGTCACGCCCACCATGAACACAAACGGCACAACGCGCCACCAGCCCCGGAGCGTCTCGCGTTGGCGGCGGCGTGGTCGAATCATGGCGTCAGCGTCCCTACACTTTTTCCGCCGCGCGCAACCGCGCGCTGTGCGCGCGCGGGTTCGCCGCGGTCTCGTCCGGGTCCGCCTCGACCGGGCGCTTCGTCAACAACCGGAGCTTCGGCGGATGCGTCGCGCGGGTCCGCCCGTCCGGAAAATAGTCGTGGGTCGGCTTCGACGCGTCCCGCAACGCGTTCTTCACAATGCGGTCCTCGCCGGAATGAAACGTGATACACACCAGCCGGCCCTTGCCCTTCAGCAGGTCCACCGCCGCGCGAATCCCCCGCTCGAGCGATTCCAACTCGCCGTTCACCGCAATTCGCACCGCCTGGAACACCTGCCGCGTCTCGTCCGGCACGCGGCCCTTCGTGTGATACACCTCGATGAGTACGTCCACCAGATCGCGCGTCGTCGTGATCGGCCCCTGGTCCCGGCGGGACACAATCGCCCGCGCCACCCGCCGCGCCTTCGGTACGTCGCCAAACTTGAGCAGCATGTCCGTCAGCCCCTGTTCGCTCACCCGCGCGAGAAGCTCCGCAGCCGTCTCGCCCTTCGAGCGGTCCATTCGCATGTCGAGCGGGCCCTCCGACTGAAACGAAAAGCCCCGCGCCGGGTCGTCGAGCTGCATGCTCGACAGGCCGGCGTCTATCAGAACACCGTCCACCTCCGTGACACCCATCGCGCCCACCACAGCAGCCAGGTCACCGTAGTTCCCCTGAATCACCACGGCCTGTGGCCGCCCCTCCAACCGCCCGCGCGCCAGTTCCACCGCGCGCGCGTCCCGGTCGATCGCGATCACCCGTCCCCCCGGGCCAAGCCGATCCGCGATCAACGACGCGTGCCCCCCGGCACCCGCCGTGCAATCCACGTACACCCCCTCCGGCCGTACCTGCAGGTACTCCAGCGCAGGTCCCGCCAGTACGGGGACGTGCGGCACCGGCTACGCCGCCTTCTTGTACTCCCGGATGGCGTCCATCTCGCTCTCGAACGTCTCGAAAAGCGTCGTGACCCCCGTCATCCGGAACAACCGCTGCGTGTACACGTTCAGGCCCACCAGCTTCATGTCCCCGTTGTACGAACGGAACTGGCGCAACCGCTCCACGAGCACCCCCACGCCCATGTAGCTGATGAACTTCATCCCGCTGAGGTTCACCACCACGTTGTACCCGTTGTCACGCAGGCACCCAACGAGCGCCATGCGCAATTGCCGGACGCCGTCCTCGTCCACGTCCCCCTCGACGCGGACGATCGTGACGTCCCCCTGATTCAGGGTTTCGATATTGATCATGCCCTTCCTCCTCCACGGACCCCGGAACACCCCAACACTGCACTTGCGGACTTGACACCCCAACTGCACTTCCCACACCGGCGAGCAGGCGGCACGAAACTACTTCCCTGCCGTGTCCCCCGACACGGCAGGACGGAACAACTCGCGCCCCATCTCCTTGTACTGCGCTAGCAACTGCTTCTGGTACTGATTCCAGCCATCCCGGCTCCAGAGCTCGAGATGGTCTTCACACCCGACAAGAACGGCTTCGCGATCCAGACCCGCATGCTCGCGAAGATAAGGAGGAACGGGCACCCGGCCCTGATTGTCCGGGCGCACCTCGGTCACACTGCCGAAAAACATCCGGCGAAAATCCACCGCGCGGGGCTCCATCGCCGAATACTGGCCCGATTCGCTGCGGATTTTGTCCCATTCCTCTTTGGGAAAGAGGAAGACGGCCCCATCGAACCCCCGGCACATGTACCAGATGACATGGCCCAGGACGTCCATGGTCTTGCGGAATTGGCTGGCTACAGTGATCCTGCCCTTCTCATCAAGGACAGTCTGTGCCTCGCCAAAATACACGGAAAAGCTCCCCAATCCCACGATCTACCACTTACCACCACGAGTTTAGCACTCATTCGTAGTGTTGTCAATGATTTTTTCGACAGGCGGTATGGTGATCGGAATTGAGTAAACTCATAGGCAAGAAGCTAGCAGATTTGGTATTGAATGTCAATGAACCACAACTAATAGGTGGTATATAGTGCCTGAAATCTACTGGATGGTCTCGACACCATACCCGAATCCTGTTCGCGTCGAGTAAGTTTCACGTCCTCGCAATGGAGCGAAACCACGCTTCAATCAATTGGTGAGCGAAGTCACCAGCACCGTCAGAATACAAGACGTAAACTATTGAAAATAAAAGGTTTACGATTATTTTTCGGGAGAGCTACCCTTGTTCCTCAACTCCGCTTTCACCACAGATGCGGGCTCAGCGCCAGGGCAACGCATCCGTACAGATGTATGGAGGCACGAAGCGTCGCGAGGTCGGAAGAACAGAGACGATGAAATCGGATGTAAGAGATAATTTCGAGCTGAAATCTCGACTCTGAGATTCGGATCGGCGAAGCGTCAGATCTGACTACGGAGCTGTCGAATCACCGGAGCCAGCATCGAATGCACCGCAGGTACGCGCCAATACGCGATCGCGATCACAACGGCTGCGGTCGCGAACGGGTGCCGCTTCATGAATCCAAGCGTGCCTCGCACGGTCGCCGCAACGCGCGAAGCCGCCGCCATCGCCGTACCGACGCCCTCGCGCGTCGCCCAGAACAAATCACTCTCAAGGTGCGTGCCGCGGCTCCGTTGCGCGAGTCCGCCGGGATTGCACGTCAGCGCCAGTTCCGTCTCGCCCAGCCGCACGATGTCCCCGTGCCGCGCGACCTTCGAGCGCACCAAGCCCACCCGCGCGCCGTTAACCAACACGCGCGCGCCGTGCGCCGCGCGGATCCGGTACCCGTCCCCCACCGCCGCGATCCGCCCGTGCACCGGCAGCACCGCGCCGTCCAGCCGCACGTTCACCGCGCACGCCGTGTCCGCGCCCGCCGTCACCGACCGGTGCGTGATGGCGAATTCAGTCCCGTCCTCCGGACCGTTGATGATCGTGAACGTATCGTGCGCCGCAGCAGCGTTCATGACGCGAACTCCACCGGCGCGCCGCGCCGTTCGCCCTTGCGGTACACCAGTTCGCCGTCCTCGACGAGCACCTCGATCACGTCGCCGCGTCCGAACTCGCCCAGCAGCAGCCGCTCGCTGATCGGCGTCACGACGTGCCGCTCGACCGCCCGCCGCAGTTCGCGCGCGCCGAGCTCGGCCGAGTACCCCGCCTGCGCGAGAAACTCGTACGCCCCCTGGTACATCCGCACGCGGATGTCCCGGTCCTGCACGCGCAACCGTACGTGGTCGATCATATTCTTCAGGATCGCGCGCACGTCCTCGAACAGCAGCGGATGGAACGGCACAATCTCGTCGATCCGGTTGATCAGCTCCGGCCGGAAATGCCGCCGCAGCGCTTCGAAGATCGCCCCATGGTTCCCATCGTCCCCGCCGCGCTGCAACGATTCCGCACCGATATTGGAGGTGAACACGATCATGCAGTTGCGGAAGTCCACGATCCGCCCGTCGGAGTCCGCCAGCCGCCCCTCGTCGAGGATCGGCAGGAACAAATCGAACACGCGCGGGTGCGCCTTCTCGATCTCGTCGAACAGCAGCACCGAGAATGGCGCGTCCTTCACCGCCGACGTCAGCCGGCCGCCCTCGCCGTGCCCCGCGTATCCCGGCGGCGCCCCGATCAGTTTCGCGACCGAGTGCTCCTCCGTAAACTCGCTCATGTCGAACCGGATCAGGTGCGATGACGACCCAAACACCTGTTTCGCAAGCTGTTTGGCCAGTTCCGTCTTGCCCACGCCCGTCGGCCCGAGGAACAGCATCACGGCGTCCGGCCGGTCCGGATCCGCCATGCCCGCCCGTGCCCGCTTCACCGCCGCCGACACCGCCGCGATCGCCTCGTCCTGTCCGATCACTTTGCGCGCCAGCCGCGCATCGAGGTCCGTCAACCGCGCGCGTTCCTCGCGCGTAATCTCCGTCACCGGCACCGCCGACACGAGGCTCACCACCTTGCGCACCACGTGCGGCGTCACCGCGACCGGCGCCTCGTCGGCCTCCAGAGTGCGCCGGCGCATCGCGGCACCAATCCGTACGCGCGCGCACGACTGGTCGAGCACATCGATCGCCTTGTCCGGGAACTGCCGGTTCGGCAGGTATCGCTGCGTCAACTGTATAGTCGCGTCAATCGCCTCCGACTGGACAGTCACGCGATGGTGCGCCTCAAGCGATGCGCGCATCGATTCCAGCACCGTCCTCGTCGCCTCGGGCGACAGCGCATCCACCCGCACCATCTGAAACCGCCGCTCGATCGCGGGATCGCTCGCAATGAACTTGCGATACTCCTTCAGCGTCGTCGCCCCGATACACCGCAGTTCGCCCCGGCTCAACGCCGGTTTCAGCATGTTCGCGAGATCCATCGAGTCGCTCTCGGTCGATCCCGCGCCCATCATCAGGTGTATCTCGTCGATGAACAGTATCGTGTCTTTCGCACGATGCAATTCCTCGATCAGCGCGAACACCTTCGCCTCGAACCGCCCGCGGTATTCCGTGCCCGACATCATCGCGGCAAGGTTCAATTCCAGGATCCGCG
The DNA here is from genome assembly GCA_964449475.1 of uncultured Nitrospirales bacterium. Taxonomy (GTDB): domain Bacteria; phylum Hydrogenedentota; class Hydrogenedentia; order Hydrogenedentales; genus VFKU01. Next base: position 6,055 of record CAYUZD010000085.1, on the reverse strand, counting down.
TCTGCGACAGCACTTCGCGCATTTGCCCGCGCGCCATCCGGTCCGCCAGCGCCTCGACGATCGCGGTCTTGCCCGTTCCCGCTTCGCCGACCAGGATCGCGTTGTGCTTGCCTTTGCGCGCGAGGATTTCGACAATCTGCATCAGTTCCGCGTTGCGCCCGACAGCATGGCCCAGTTCGCCGCGATGCGCCAGATCCGTGAGATCGCGCGTAAACGTTTCGATCACCGGCGCCTCGGGTTCCGCCAGTGGTTCCTTTTCCACGACGCGTGTCGATGTCTGGTGCGGCGCCGGCTTCGTCGGCTTCGCAGTCAGTTCCCGCTGAAGCTCGCGAACAATCACCCCGCGATCGCAGCCCGCCGCGTCGAGCGCGCGGCACGGCGCCGCATGCGCGTCCGACAACAGCGCGAGCAGCACGTGCCCCGCGTCCGTCGAGGAACTGCGCAACCGTTCCGCGAGGTACGCCGCCTGATGGATCGCCGACGCGCACCGCGGCGTATAAAAGACTTCGCCGCCGATCTCCAGCACGCCGCCGCGCCACGCGTCGCGGTGCACGCGCTCGGCTACCAGGTGAAACGCAGCAAGGTGCGGCTGCACGCAAGAAGGAAGGAGCGACGCGTCGGAAAGCAGCGCCTCGAACAGATGTTCCACACCGACGTAACCCGAACGCCGGCGGAGACTAATCGTCACCGCCTCGTCCATCAACGCCCCAACAACCGGCGAAACCCGGACCTGCACCGCGCGCTCCCCCTGGGCCCGCTCCCCAAAAGACACACCTCATGCGGACTCCATCCGAACGGTACCACACGCCGCGGCCGCGGTGCATAAGTGCTTGCAAATCAATGACTAAACCCGTATCCTCGGCGCTTTCCACCTGGACCAATACACCGCCTCGCCAACCATGACCGACCCAACTCCAACCCAGTCCACACCGCTCGACGCCCGCGCGAAATCGACGTTCAAGGCCGTTTTCATTACCCTCTTCCTCGACCTAGTCGGCTTCTCCATCATCTTCCCGCTCTTCCCAGCGATGCTCGACTACTACGTCGCGCGCGAGGGCAACGCTCCGCTGCTGGGCGGACTCGTCGAGGCCCTGCAACGGTTCAGCGAAGCCGCCGGCGCACCGGGCGAAACCGGGCTCATCGTCCTGTTCGGCGGCGTTCTCGCCTCGCTCTATTCGCTCCTCCAGTTCTTTTTCTCGCCGATTATCGGCACACTTTCCGATCGTTTTGGCCGTAAACCGCTGCTCCTGATCTCAATCGCCGGCATCGCCCTATCGTACGTCCTCTGGTTCTTCGCGGAATCGTTCGCCGTCCTCGTTCTCGCGCGCCTCATCGGCGGCATGATGGCCGGCAACATCTCCACCGCCAGCGCCGCCGTCGCCGACGTCACCTCGGTACGTGACCGTCCCCGAGGCATGGCCGTCATTGGCATCGCGTTCGGCCTCGGCTTCATCTTCGGACCCGCCATCGGCGGCGCATCCGTCCTCCTCGATCTCCCCGCGAACTTCCCCGCACTCGCCGGCTACGGCGTCAACCCGTTCTCAACGCCCGCACTCGTCGCCTTCGCGCTATCTGTCATCAACCTCGCCTACGTCGCGCTGTTCTTAGAGGAAACGCTCAAGCCCGCCACGCGCGACGCCGAGCGCCCGTCGCGCACCATTAACCCGGTCGCCCTCTTCAGTACCTCCGCGTATCCCGGCGTCACCAACACCAATTTCAGCAACTTCTTCTTTCTTACTGCGTTCTCCGGCGCGGAGTTCGGCCTCACCTTCCTCGCGATGGAGCGTCTCGCGTACGGCCCGCAACAGAATGCAATGCTCTTCGTCTTCGTCGGCGTCGTGCTCGCCCTCGTTCAAGGCGGCTACGTCCGCCGCCGCGCGCCCGTCATCGGCCCCAAGCGCATGGCCGTCCACGGCTTCATCATCGTCGCGCCCGGAGTCTTGCTCCTCGCGTTCGCGAAAACGCCGCTCGGTGTCTACGCCGCGCTCTTCCTCATGGCCGTCGGCTCCGCGCAGATCATCCCCTGCCTCTCATCGCTCGCCTCGGGATTCGCCCCGGCGCACGAACAAGGCCGCATCCTCGGAGTCTTCCGCTCCCTCGGCGCGCTCGCACGCGGCGTCGGCCCGCTCATCGCCTGCCTGCTCTACTGGCGCCTCGGCTCCATGGCCGCCTACGCGCTGCTCGCCGCCGCCATGATCTGGCCGCTCGCCCTCGTCTGGCTCCTGCCCCCGCTCCCCGGCTCCACAGACTCAAGAAGGTGACGGAGATAGGCGAAGTACGCGTGCCGTCGGCGTGTCACTGGTAGGCGAAGTCCGTGCGTCTTCGGTGTGCCACGGGTAAGCGGGGTCCAGCTTACCCGTGCATTCACAATGGTGGCAGGGGTAAGCGAAGCCCAGCTTACCCCTGTACTCACGATCCGGGATTCAAGTCACCCCGAGCGCATTGTCATCCTGAGCAAAGCGAAGGGTCTCGTCAACCGATCGCCCGCCCCATCGCCACAAGCCATCCGCACACCAAGTGGCGCAGGCGTCCCCGCCTGCGAACCCATCGAGCCGACCCAGCCTCACTCCAAATCGACCGCCCGCCCCGCGCGCGCCGACTCGTACACACTCTGGACCACCTGCATGTACTTCAGCCCATCATGAAAGTCCGGCCGGTACGCCGCGCCGCCCCGCACGGCTCCAACAAAATCCGACTCCACCCGCCAGTGGGCGACGTCGTAATACTCATCGGACTTCACCTCGACCAGCCCGAATTCCCGGCCGTCCTCGGCAAAATACATCTCGTCCGGCAGCACGTCGTACCGAATCGTCCCCTTCGACCCGTAAATCTCGATCCGGTCCTCGCCCTTGTGCACAGCCGCGTTGATCGCATACTGCACCGGCACGGACCCGCCCACGATCGTGTTCGCCAGCACCTGGTCCGGAATCTGTACCTCGACCTTCTCGCCCGACGCATCGACGCGCTCGCGCACATAAATACTCGTCTGCGCCGACACGCGCGTCGTCCACCCGAACCACCGGTGCACGACTTCGACGTACATCCCCAGCGTGTGCATGTTCAGCCCGGACAGCCGGTGGTCCTTGCGCCAGTTCATCGGCGCGTCGGCCGACGCGTACGCGTTCGCGAAACTCTGCACGCGCACCAGCCTGATTTCGCCCAGCGCCTTCGCCCGCAGCATCCGCGCGATCGCCCGGTCATATTTCAGCCCGAACGGCACCGGGCACAGCCCGGCCACCTTCCCGCGCGCCCGCGCGTGGTCGTGCATCACCTTCGCCTCGGCGTAATCCATCGCCATCCGCGCCTGGCAGAACACGTGCTTGCCCGCGTCCAGTGCCGCAATCGTCATCGCCTTGTGCATGTACGGCCACGTGCCGATCACGACGACGTCCACGTCCGGCCGCGTCACGAGTTCCTGCCACGTGTCGCACACGTTCGGAATGCGAAACTCGACCGCGGCCGATTCGCTCGACTTCCGCGTACGGTTCGCCACCGCCGCGATCTCGACGCCCGGCACCTTGCGAAACCCCGGCACGTGGCGCGTGCGGCAGATCCCGCCAAGCCCCGCGATTCCGATTCGAAGCGGCGTGGTCATCGGAGCATGCTCACGACTTCTTGAGGATCTTCTTCACCGGCGGCGCCGACAACCGCGCGGACACCGGCAGCGGCCCCAGCAGCGGCCGCGCATATTGGAAGAACGCCGGCGTCACGTCGTTGCCGGCCTTGTTGATGAATTTGCGCGGCATCGACTTCGTGTTCCGCGCCACCGTCTCCAGCGACGTCAGGAAATACTCGACCGCGTACTCGCCCACGCGCCGGATCGCCACCGACCCGTCGAGGTGGTGCCAGATCGCGTACTGCGCGGCCTTCTCGCCCACTTCGCGCGCCTCGGCTTGGTCCACCGGACTCGCGCACCCGACGAAACTCCGCTGCAAATATCCCAGCGTGTCCGCGCGCACGCGCTTAATTTCGCCCGCGTCGCGCACCCAGCCCGCCAGCAAGTCGCCCAGCGCGCCCGTGCCCGACAACTGCACGTTCCCGTGCGCGTCCTTCTCGCCGCCCGAGAATTGCTCCGCGATCGGCCGGCCCTTCTCGTCCACGATGCCTTCGGACACCGCAATTACGCAGCGCCCGAACTTCTTGTACGCCGCCTTCACGTCGGCGATGAATTTCCTCTTCGAGAACGCCACCTCCGGCACGTACACGAGGTGTGGGCCGTCGTCCGGATACATCCGCCCAAGCGCCGCCGCCGCCGTGAGGTACCCCGCGTGACGCCCCATCACCACGCCGATGTACACGCCCGGCAACGCGCGGTTGTCGTGGTTCGCCCCCATGAACGCCTGCGCGACGAACTTCGCCGCCGACCCGTAGCCCGGACAGTGGTCCGTCACCAGCAGGTCGTTGTCGATCGTCTTCGGCACGTGAATGACGCGCAACTCGTACTTCGCGCGTTTCGCTTCCTCGTTCACGATGCGGCACGTGTCCGCGCTGTCGTTCCCGCCGATGTAGAAGAAGTAGCGCACATCGTGCGCGCGGCACACCTCGAAAATCTTCTGGCAAATCTCTTTGGTAGGCTTCATCCGCGTCGACCGCAGTCCTGACGACGGCGTCATCGCCACCTGTTCGAGGTTGTGCGTCGTCGATTCGGTCAGATCGACCAGCATTTCCTCGACGATCCCCTGAATCCCGTGCACCGCGCCGTACACGCGATGCACCTGCGGATACTTCCGCGCCTCCAGCACGATGCCGACGAAACTCTGGTTGATTACCGCGGTTGGCCCGCCGCCCTGCGCCACCAGCGCCTTTCCACCTACGAGCTCAGTACCCAATGTGTTCACTCCCCATCCCTGCGCGTGCTCGTCCTCGCCGGGTGCCACGCCTAAGCGAAGTCCAGCTTAGGCGTGCGACCCTCTCTCAATCCTCACCCTTCCGTGCCTGTCCGCGCCGCCAACTCCGCGTGGTATTCCTGCAGCGACATCACGTCCACCGGCCGCGCACGCATCGATCGCAATCCTTCCACCGCCGCGCGCGCCGCCGCCAGCGTCGTCATCACTGGCAATCCCGTCTCCAGCGCCGTCCGACGGATCGTCTTGTCGTCGTACTTCGACTGGATCCCCAGCGGCGTGTTGATGATCCAGTTCACCTCGCCGTTGATGATCATATCGACAATGTTCGGCCGGCCCTCGCCCACCTTGAACACTTCGCTGACCTCGACCCCTATCGCGCGCAATCGCGCCGCCGTGCCGTCCGTCGCGACGATCTTGAACCCGAGCTCCGCGAGTCCCTTCCCGAGCGGGCCAACTTTCGGTTTGTCGCGGTCGTTGAGGCTGACGAACACCGTCCCTTTGTCCGGCAACCGGTTCCCGGCCGCAATCTGGCTCTTCGCGAACGCCGTCCCCATGTCGCGCGCGATCCCCATCACCTCGCCCGTGCTCCGCATCTCCGGCCCCAGCAGGATGTCCACGCCCGGGAACTTCAGGAACGGCAGCACCACTTCCTTCGCGCTCACGTAGCTCGGCTGCGGATCGCGCACGAGCCCCAGTTGCGCCAGCGTCTTGCCCACCATCAGCCGCGCCGCGATCTTCGCCAGCGGCAGGCCCACCGCCTTGCTCACGAACGGCACCGTCCGCGACGCGCGCGGGTTCACCTCGAGCACGAACACGTCCTCGTCGCGCACCGCGAATTGGACGTTCATCAGCCCGATGACCTTCAGTTCCTTCGCGAGCGCGCGCGTCTGGCTGCGGATTTTATCCAGCACCTTCTGCGACGTGTCGTGCGGCGGAAGGATGCACGCGCTGTCGCCCGAGTGTATACCCGCCTCCTCGATGTGCTGCATCATGCCCGCGACGATCACGTTCTCGCCGTCGCTCAGCGCGTCCACGTCGAACTCGACCGCCGCCTCCAGAAACTTGTCGATCAGCACCGGCCGGTCCGGCGACGCGTCCACCGCGTGCGCCATGTACCGTTCCAGCGACGACCGCTCGTACACGATCTCCATCGCGCGCCCGCCCAGCACGAACGACGGCCGCACCACCACCGGATATCCGATCCGCTC
>CAYUZD010000084.1:0-11875 GCA_964449475.1 uncultured Nitrospirales bacterium | reverse complement strand
GTCTCGGGGATGTTGTGGCGGCCGACGACGCGGATGCGGTAGAGGGTGTTGGCGATGAGCCAGAGCACGGTGCGCAGGACGAAGACGGGCTGCGCGATCATGATGTAGCCGCCGAAGGCGACGATGGCGGCGGCGGCGAAGAGGAAGATGGTCTGCGCGTCGATGCCGATGCTGGTGGCGCCGAGGAAGAGGAGCGCGGCGACGAAGATGCCGAGCCAGGAGCACATGTTGGTGAAGACGAGGATGCCGCCGCGCATGGTGGCCGGGCTGCGCTGCTGGAGCATGGCGGCGACGGGCACATCGAAAAGGCCGCCGAAGAAGCCGAGGCCGAAGAGGAGGATCGAGGCGCTGAGGAAGGACTCGTTACTGAATCCGAGAAAGAGCGCGCAGACGGCCATGCCGAAGGCGCCGATGGGGACGAGGCCGGGTTCGACCTTGCCACGCGAGTAGTGTCCGGCGGCGAAGGCGCCGGAGGCGATGCCGATGGTGACGGCGGCCATCATGAGGCTGATGCGGGACTCGGTGAGGCCGAGGGTGACGTAGCCATAGGGGACGAGGTTCATATTGATGAGCATGGCCATGCCCCAGAAAAAGGCGTAGGAGAGCAGGGCGATGCCGATCCACCGGTCGTTCCAGAAGACGCGGGCGTACTTGCCGAGGCCCTTGTAGGGGTTGAGCGGGACGGCGAGCTGCGGGTTCGCAGCGGGCGGGTCGAACATGAAGCGCGAGAGCGCAATGCCGACGAAGGCGAGCGCGACGAGGAAGGGCGAGGTCCAGAAAACGCCGGGGCCGTTGCCGTCGGCGCCCCAGAGGTACTCGAAGAGCGGGCCGGAGAGGCCGGCGCCGGCGAGGATGGCGACCATGGTGGTTCCCTGGACGATGCCGTTGGCCCAGGAGAGTTTTTCCTCGGGCACGGCTTCGGGGAGGATGCCGTACTTGCAGGGGGTGAAGATGGCGCTCTGCGCGGCCATGAGGAAGAGCGTCGCCCAGAGGAGCGCGGGACTGACGGTGTAGAAGGCGATTCCGCCCATCGTCATGATGATGGCTTCGAGGACTTTGGAGTAAAAGGTGACGGTTTTTTTGCGAAGCCGATCGGAGAGTGCGCCGAAGATGCCAACGAAGAGGAAGAACGGCACGGCAAACAGCATGCCGGCGACGCCGCTGATGTTGCCGGTGTTCTCCATGGAGGGTTCGAGCCCGGAGGCGCGGACGAGCAGGTAGACCAGTGTGTAGCGATAGACGTTGTCGCTGAACGCGCCCTGGAACTGTACGGCGACAAAGGGCCAGAAACCGCTCAGGAAGTTTTTCTTATCGTATGAGACGGACATGGGTCCGTTGTTCTCCAACTGATGAACGGCTCAATCGCCGTTCTGCGAGCCCGCCACGTGAACCGAATCGCGGACGGTCTCGAGCAAATGCATGAGCGAGCGACACTGGTCGTCGCTCAGGGCCTTGAGTGCGTCGTGCACCTCGCGGCGATAGGCCGGTTCGACGCGTTCGACAAGTTCGCGGCCGGACTCCGTGAGGGCGACGTGATGGATGCGCCGGTTTTCCGGGACATCGATCCGTTTGACCCATTTCTTGGACTCCAGTTTGTCCAGAACGGATGTGATGCTGGCGCGCGTCACGACGAGACGCTTGCCGAGTTCGGCTTGGGTTATATTGCCATCGGTGAACTTGAGGGCGAAGAGGACGTTGAACTGGGCCTCGGTGAGGTCGAAATCGCGGAAGAGTTGGGCGGCCTTGGAAGAGAGGACCGTGGCGGTGCGTACTATATTGAGCACGGTCTCGTGCCGCATGTCGTTGAACGGTGCACGAAGTCCGAGTTCTTCCTGCAATTTCACGAGGCAGCCCCCAGTGTGAGTCTGAATTGAATCACAGGGAAAAGTTAATGTTCAAGCAATTGCGGATTTAAATAGTTTGATGGTTGCTGGATAGGATCCTCGGGTGGATGGAGAGGTTCCGTGGCGTAGGCCGTAGTGGTCAATAATGGAACTAAATGGAAACGAAGCGGATGAGAATCGCGATTGCGGGAGCGTCCGGGTTGATTGGCGGCGCGCTGACCACGTACTGGGGCACGCTGGGGCATGCGGTACATCGGCTGGTGCGGGACGTGCCGACGGAGGACACCGACATTCCGTGGGATCCGGCGGTCGCTCGGTTGGTGCCGGCGCAGGTGGAAGGGTTGGACGCCGTGGTGTGCCTGTCGGGGGCGGGGATCGTCGATGAGCGGTGGAGTCCTGCGCGCAAGGAATTGCTGTGGAGCAGCCGGGTGAACCCGGTGTCGTTGTTGGCCAAGACCTTGGCTGACTGTTCAGAGAAGCCGGAGTGCCTGATCTGCGCCAGCGCGACCGGGTATTACGGCGCGGACCGCGGCGCAGAGGTGTTGACCGAAGACAGCGATCCGGGTGAGGATTTTCTGGGGAGACTGTGCGTGGACTGGGAGAAGGCGGCCGAATCGGCGGTCGTGGTGGGGATTCGGGTGGTGCATCTTCGGTTCGGGATTGTGCTGACGGCGAAGGGCGGGGCATTGAAGCGGATGCTGCCGATCTTCAAGCTGGGTTTGGGCGGAAAGCTTGGCGGGGGGCGCCAGATGGTGAGCTGGGCGTCCTTGGACGACGCTGTGAGCTCGGTCGATTTCGTGCTGCACGACGAGCGCATCGCAGGTCCGGTAAACGTGACATCGCCGAACCCGGTGACGAACGAAGAATTCTCGAAGGCGATCGGGCGGGCGGTCCGCCGTCCGGCGATCGCCCGGGTACCCGAATTTGTGCTGCGGAAGATGCTGGGGGAATCGTCAAGTTTGGTATTGGGCAGCTCGCGCGTATTTCCCCGGAGACTCGAGTCGGCGGGGTTTCGGTTCCGCCATCCGGACATCGACTCGGCGCTGGCGAGTACCCTCCGATAGACTTCCAGGCCGACTGTGTCAGTTCCACCGAAGCATCGCCTCGTAGCCGATCTTTGCTGGATTATTAAGGCCTGAAACAAGCACGAAACACATCGAACGCCTATCAGAAACACCCGAATTTCGATGAAAAGCACCCATGACACGGCCCTGAAACACGGGGTAATTTGTTGTCAGATCTGGAAATGCCGGGTAGAATTCCGATAACGGGGGCGACCTCTGGGGGAGAACTGTCATGCCAACCTTTGCGTATACCGCGCGCGGCCGGGACGGCCGTGTCCAGCGCGGTACGATGGACGCGCAGAACCGCACCGCGTTGATGCAGGTGCTTCGGGACAAGGGGCTTATCCCGGATCAGAAGAGCATCACGGAGAAACGTGCGGGTAACCTGCTGAAATCGTTGACTTCGGGCCGGGTACGGGCGGCCGAGGTGATGATATTCACTCGCCAGCTTTCGACGATGGTGAACGCGGGTCTACCGCTGTTGCAGTCGCTGGACATTCTGGCCGAACAGACGGAAGACAAGAACTTTTCGGCGATTATTAGGGACATCGCGAGTAACGTGGAGGGGGGCGAGACCCTGTCCGACGCGTTGAAGCTGTACCCGCGCGTGTTCCCCGACCTGTACGTGAGCATGGTGCGCGCGGGCGAGGTCAGTGGCGACCTGGACGGAGTACTGATCCGGCTGGCGGAGTACATGGAAGCCACGGCGGAACTGAAGCGCAAGGTCCGTGGGGCGATGGTATACCCGATCGTGTCACTGACGATCATCATGCTGATTGCGGCGGGCCTGATGTTGTTCGTGGTGCCGCAATTCGAGCGAATTTTCACGGAAATGGGCGCGACGCTACCCAAACCGACGCAACTGTTGATTCAAGTGAGCAATTTCGTTCGCAGTTGGCGCTCGATGTTCATCGTGGCCGGTGTGGTGGGCGCCGTGGTTGGATACCGGGCATACAACGCGACGCCGGTCGGGCGATACCAGATAGACGGCATCAAGCTGAAACTGCCGATTTTCGGGATGCTGATGCGCAAGGTGGCAATTAGCCGGTTCACGCGTACGCTGGCGACGCTGACGCGCAGCGGTGTGGCGATTCTGCAGGCGCTGGAGATCGCGGAGCGGACCTCGGGTAACGAGGTGTTCGCGAAGGCGATCCGGGACGCGGCGGACTGCGTGCGGAACGGCGAGACGCTGGCGGACCCGCTTGCGCGGAACGGTCAGTTCCCGCCGATGGTGACGCGCATGATCGGGGTGGGCGAGAAGACCGGTGCGCTTGAGACGATGCTGGAAAAGATAGCTGACTTCTACGACTCCGAAGTGAAGGCGCTGGTGGACAGCTTGACGAGCATGCTGGAGCCGATGCTGCTGGTGGTGATGGGTGTGATCGTGGGCGGTATCATCATTGGGTTGTTCATGCCGATCCTGAACCTGTCGCAAATCGTTAAGTAACAGGAAGATATGAATTTCGCGGAGGTCCCGTGCGAATCGGGCCTCCGCGTTTACTTTTGAGGGGATTGCGCCCTGTAAGTGATTAAATTACAATCACTTAGGCGTTAAGCGGGCGCTAAAGTCGGAAGGGGCTTCTGCCGATAACCCTACCCGGCGCGCAGTTTGGGATGACGTGCGTGGCGAGTGGGTGGAGGAAGTTTGGTATGGCAGGCGGATTCACGATAGGCGGGCTGATCTCGGGGCTCGACACGAACTCGATCATCAGCCAGTTGATGGCGATCGAGCGCCAGCCGCTGCAACGATTGCAGGCGCGGAAGGTCAACTTCCAATCGCAACAGACGGGCATTCGTGAGCTGCGCACGACGCTGCTGAACCTGCGCAATCTGATCAAGGATTTCCAGATCGGGACTAAGTTCGCGCAATTCGCGGCGCCGTCCACGAACGAATCGATTCTCACGGCCTCGGCGAGCAGCTCAAACCCGGTGCAGGGGACGTACCAGGTGGAGGTGCTGCAACTCGCCAACGCGACCGTGGCGCGGAGCAGCTCGCGGCTGGGAGCACCGATCAATCCGAACGCCGCGTTGAACAGCAGCGGATTGTCGTCCACGGTGACGGCGGGTACGTTCACAGTGAACGGCGTGCAGTTCACGATCAATCCGGGAACGGACACGCTGACGGGGATCCTGAACAACATCAACGCGAGCGCGGCGGGTGTGACGGCGACGTACGACTCGATTTCGGACACGGTGCGATTCGAGAACAACGGGGCGAACAACACGGCGATCATCAATTTTGGCGCAACGGGCGACACCAGCGATCTCCTGACGGTGCTCGGCGTTCGCGGCGCAGTGCAGACAACGGGCGTGGGCGGATCGACGGTGGTATCGAGCAACCGCAGCCTGGGTGCGGTATCCACGTCGTCGGTGCTGAACACGGTGAACTTCGCAGGCGGCGCGGTGACGGCTGGGAACTTCCGGATCAACGGCGTGACGATCACGGTGGACCCGACGACGGACACGCTAAGCAATGTGTTGGCGCGGATCAACGCGTCGGACGCGGGCGTGACGGCGACGTTCGACGCGTCGAACGACACGATCCGGGTAGTGTCGAAGACGCTGGGCAGCCGGACGATCAACTTTCAGGGCGGGACGAGCAACTTCTTGAGTGTGACGAACCTCGTGTCGGCGACGCAGACGGCGGGGCAGGACGCGCAGTACCGGGTCGATGGCGGCACAGTGCAGATGAGTAACACGAACGACGTGACCGGCGCGGTGACGGGCGTGACGGTAAGTCTGCGCGGCGTGGGTACGGCGAGCATCACGGTCGGCCCGGATGACGACGCGATCATTGAAGAGATTCAGTCGTTCGTCGATAAGTTCAACGCATCGGTGACGAAGCTGAACGACTTGACGAAGAAGGGCGGCATCCTGGAAAACGATGGGACGCTGCGGAGCATCGAATCGTTTCTGCGCGCGAACGTATTCAATCCGATCGCGGGCCTGGCGGGCGGGATCGAGAGTCTGCGCGACATCGGGATCAGCAGCGGGGCGGCCTTCGACCAGACGGCGGTATTCCAGCTCGAATTGGACACGGAGAAGCTTCGTACATCGATTCTCGAGAACCGGGGCAGCGTGGAGTCGCTGTTCACGAACGCAAGCGAGACGGGGATCGCGGACAGCCTCTTTGAGTTACTGGACGGCGCGACGAGCAGCACGGGGTTCCTGAACGAGCGCGCGCGCGCGGGCGGATCGATCGACCGGCAGATAGAGGCCCTGAACAGCCGGATCGACAACCTGGACCGTATCATCGGGATGCGGGAGGCGCGGTTGCGCCGTCAGTTCCTGCAACTGGAGACGATCACGGGGTCGTTGCAGAGCCAGAGCCAGTCGCTGGCGGGGTTGGCGAACGTGGGATCGACGTTGCGTTAACGCGTGACGCGGGGGAGGAGACTGTTCATGAGCGGTGCGGGGTCGGCGGCCTATCGCCGGGTGGAGATCGAGACGGCGTCCCCGGCGAAGCTGGTCGTGATGCTGTACAACGGCGCGATCAAGAATGCCGAGGAAGCCAAGCTTGCGCTGGCGGAGAAGAATCCGGGACTTGCGCATGAGAAACTGATCCGCGCGCAGGAAATCGTGACGGAACTGCGCGGGGCGCTGAATTTCAACGCGGGAGACGTGGCGGACAATCTCGACCGGGTGTATGACTACGTGTACCGGTTGCTGGTGCAGGCAAACGTACGGAAAGAGGCAGCGCCGATCGACGAGGGTGTGGAGCATCTGCGGAGCCTGCGGGATGCGTGGGAGGAGGTCTTCCTGCGCGTGGCGCGGGAGGAGCAGGCGACGTCGGGTGCGGCGCACAATCAGCACGGGCATTCGGTGTTGAATTTCGAGGGATGAGTTGAGTCGGCGTTGAAGCGAGCACGCCTAAGCACACCCCGCTTAGACGTGGCACCCGGTCATGGGGTTCGATTTCGGTCAGGCGCCGTGGCGGCGGAGGATGGCGGCGAAGGCGTCGGCCCAGGCGGGTTCGGCGTTGAGCGAGGGGACGAGGAGGAAGTCCTTGCCGCCGTTTTTCTCGAAGGATTCGCGGGCTTGTCCGCCCAATTCCTCGATAGTCTCGATGCAATCGGCGACGAATGCCGGGGAGAGAATCGCGAGGCGCTTGCAGCCGGATTGCGCGAGCCGATCGACTGTTGCGTCGGTCGCGGGCGTTAGCCACGGGTCGCGGCCGAGCTTGGACTGAAACGCGACGGTGTACCGGGCGGCGTCGAGGCCGAGGCGTGAGACGATTCCTTTCGTCGTCGCAAAACAGTGGGCGCGATAACACATCGGATTACCGTCTAGATACCGATCGCAGCAGTCTGATTTCCTGAGACAGTGGGCACCGGTTGGGTCAGCCTTGAAGATCTGGCGCTCGGGCAGGCCGTGGTAACTCACAATGATGTGATCGGGCTTGAAGGTATCGAGATGCGGGCGGGCTAGGGCAGCCCAGGCGTCGAGAAACTCCGGTTGCTCGTAGAACGGCGGCAACACCGAGAGCAGCGGCACGTTTTGCTTCGTCGCGGCGAATTTGTAGGCGAACTCGAGGACGGAGCCGACGGTGGCGGAGGCGTACTGCGGGAACATGGGCGCGAGCAGGACGCGGGTGGCGCCGCGATCGCGGAGCGTGTTCATTCCGTCGGCGATGGAGGGCCGTCCGTAGGCCATGCCGATTTCGATGACGGTGTGCGGGAGGCGGGCGCGGAGCGCGTCGCAGAATTTACGGCTATTGACGAGGAGCGGGGAGCCGTCTTTTGTCCAGATGCTTTTGTAGGCGTGCGACGAGGCTTTGGGACGCGTGGGGAGAATGACGAGATTGACGAGGAGCCATCGGGCGACGGGGTGGATGTCGATGACGCGCGGATCGGAGAGGAACTGGCGGAGATAGCGGCGCGTCTCGGGGACTTCGGGGGCGTCGGGACTGCCGGTGTTGACGAGGAGTACGCCTAGTTTTTCGGGTGCGGCCATCGGGCTGAGTCGCCTTGTGCGATCGGTTTGGATGGGATGAAACCCCGGTTAGTCCAGAATGTGGCGGAGGCCAGTATACGACGGGCCGAGGCGTCCTAAGTGTCGGTGGACGTTTGATTTGCGCGGCAGCCGTATGGTAGCATCGCGCGATTGTGTACCCGGCAGGATCGTTGCCCGGGTGTAGCCGTCATCGAATCCGGCCCGTTCAACGTGGACGGCCGGTGTCTGTTTATGCGGGACCATGAGCGATAGCCCTCACAAGATGAAATTCGGCATCGTCGGATGCGGGAACATCGGCGCGGATCTGTGCATTGCCGTGCAGAAGGGCGAGATCCCGGCGGACGTGGTGGCGTTGTCGGACGTGGACACCGAGCGCGCGAAGCTGTTGAAGCGTTCGTTCCAGCTGGACGCGGCGATGTGCAGCGTGGACGAGAACGCGGCGAAGTCGGATTGCATTGTGGAGTGCGCGTCGGCGGGCGCAGTGAAGGACGTGCTCGAGGCGGCGATACGGCACCAGACGGACTGCCTGATCATGAGCGTGGGCGGTCTGCTGGACAACATGGCGCTGTACGAGGAGGCGAAGAAGAGCGGGATTCAGATTCACCTGCCGTCGGGCGCGTTGTGCGGCCTGGACGGGGTGCGCGCGGCGATGACGGCCGGTCTGCACACGGTGACGCTGACGACGCGGAAGCCGCCGGCGGGTCTGGCGGGCGCGCCGTACCTCCGGGAGCGCGGGATTGACCTCTCGCGGCTGGAAGAGCCGCTGGTGGTGTTTGAAGGGAACGCGCTGGACGCGGTGAAAGCGTTTCCGGCGAACGTGAACGTGGCGGCGTCGCTGAGCCTGGCGGGGATCGGTCCGCGGGAGACCCGGGTGCGCGTGATTGCGGATCCGGACATCTCGGTGAACATACATGAAGTGGTTGCGGAAGGCGCGTTTGGGCGATTGACGGCGACGACGGAGAACCTGCCGTCGCCGCGCAATCCGAAATCGAGTTACCTGGCGTCGCTGTCGGCGGTGTCGGAGCTGCGGGCGGCGGCGATCGCGTTCGCGGCGCGGCAGGCGCACGGCGCGCACGCACGCTGAACGCTGGGCGCCGAGACGGGCGCGCAGAACACGAATGGAGACGAGAGACATGTACGCGGTGGTGACGATGGGTGGGAAACAGGTCCGGGTGACCGAGGGCGACACGATCCGGGTCGAGAAACTCGAGGCGGCGGTCGGCGAGAAAGTCGAGCTGAAGGAAGTCGAGTTCGTCGGCGGCGACGGCAAGGCCGTGTTGGACGAGAAGGGTCTGGGCAAGGCTAAGGTGGTGTGCACGGTGACGGGCCAGGGCCGGCGGAAGAAGATCCGCGTGTTCAAGTACAAGCGCCGGAAGAACTACCACCGGACGAAGGGCCACCGCCAGTCGTACACGGAACTGAAGGTCGAGAGCATCAAGGCGTAACTACTTCGGCCGTGCGGGTGATGCGCGCGGCGATTCGGGAGACACGAGATGGCACACAAGAAGGCAGGCGGCAGCTCGCGCAACGGTCGCGACTCGAATTCGCAGCGGCTGGGCGTGAAGCGCTTCGGCGGCGAAGACGTGCGCGCGGGGAACATCCTCGTGCGGCAGCGTGGGACGAAGTTTCATCCCGGGCAGAACGTCGGCAAGGGCAGCGACGACACGTTGTTCGCGTTGATTGACGGCGTGGTGCGGTACAAGACGTATGCCAAGGGCCGTCAACGCATCGACGTGGTGCCGGCGGAAGCCTGATCCGGGCCGGCCTTGCGCCCCCGCCTATGTTCATCGATCACGCGCGCCTTCAGCTCACGGCGGGAGCAGGGGGAAACGGCTGCATCAGTTTCCGCCGCGAGAAGTTCATCCCGCTGGGCGGGCCGGACGGCGGCGACGGGGGAGACGGCGGCGACATCGTGCTGCGCGCGACGTCGCGATTCAATTCGCTGAACCATCTGCGCTACCACCGCATCTGGAAGGGGAACCGCGGCGTCCACGGGATGGGGAGCGATCGCCACGGCAAGCGCGCGGACGACGTCATCATCGAGGTGCCGATCGGGACGGTGGTCAAGGATTACGAGACCGGCGAGACGCTGGCGGACCTTTCCGAAGAGGGGATGAGTTTCGTGGCCGCGAGGGGCGGCACGGGCGGCCGCGGCAATCCCCGGTTCACGCACTCGGGTAACCAGGCGCCGCGGATGGCGGAGCGGGGCGAGCCGGGCGAAGAGAAACAACTCGACCTCGAACTGAAACTGATTGCGGACGTGGGGATCGTGGGCCTGCCGAACGCGGGGAAGTCCACGTTGCTGTCGCGGATCAGCGCGGCGCGGCCGAAGATCGCGGACTATCCTTTCACGACGCTGTCGCCGAACCTCGGGGTTGCGGAGTTGTCGGGATTCCGCACGCTGACGGTCGCGGACATTCCGGGAATCATCGAGGGCGCGGCGGAAGGCAAGGGACTGGGACTGGAATTTCTGCGGCACATCGAGCGGACAAAGGTGCTGCTGCTGCTCGTGGATCCGACCTTCGAGGATCCGGAAACGACGATCGAGACGCTCGAAGGCGAACTCGCGCAACACAGCGAATCGTTCGCGGACCGGCCGCGGGTGATTGCGTACAACAAGGCGGACCTTCCGGACGCGCAGGAACAGTATGCCGACCGGCCGGAGTCGCTGCGCGAGGCGCGCCTGATTTCGGCGGTGACGGGCGAGGGCGTCGAGGCGCTGATGGAGGCGCTGTGGGAGGCGTTGCAGCGCGCGAAGGAAGAGGCGGCTGCGGAAGCGCCCGCGGCGTCGTACCGCGAACACACGTTCGAGCCCCCGTTCGTGATTGAGCGGGCGGGCGACGGGTTCGCCGTGGCGGGGAAAAAGGTGGTGAAACTGGTGCGCATGACGGACTTCTCGAATGACGAGGCCGTGCGCCACCTGGACAAGACGCTGAAGAAGATGGGGCTGTTCAAGGCGCTGCGGCGGCTGGGCGCGGAGCCGGGCGAGACGATTCATATAGACGACGTGGAGCTGGAATACCAGCCCGAGTGACCCATGGCCGAACCGTTTACGAACATCAAGACGCTGGTGGTGAAGATCGGCACGACGCTGCTGAGCGGCGAGCAGGGGTTCGACGGGCGCGTGCTCGAGAACGTGGTGAAGGACCTGGCGCGGATCAAGCGCGAGCGGAACCTGAACCTGCTTATCGTGTCGTCGGGCGCGATCGGGTGCGGGATGGATCGGCTGGGGATGAAGGACCGGCCGACGTCGTTGCCGGTGAAACAGGCGACGGCGGCGGTGGGACAGTCGCGTCTGATGCACATTTACGAGGCGTTGTTTCAGACCTACGGCGACGGACTGCACGCGGCGCAGGTGCTGCTGACGGCGGGCGACCTCGACGACCGGACGCGGTACCTGAGCCTGCGGAACACGCTGAACACGCTGTTTTCGTTCGGCAACGTGATCCCGGTGCTGAACGAGAACGATTCGGTCGCGTCGGAGGAAGTGCGATTCGGCGACAACGACACACTGGCGGCGCGCGTGGCGTCGAAGATCGGCGCGGATCTGCTGATTATCCTGAGCAACGTGGACGGGTTGTTCGACAAGAACCCGGCGACGCACCCGGATGCGAAGATCATCGAGCGCGTGGAGCGGGTCGATTCGTCGGTCGAGGGATTTGCGGAAGATACCCTGTCGCCGACGTCGATCGGCGGCATGATTACGAAAGTGACCGCGGCGCGGATCGCATGTGCGGCGGGATTGCCGACGGTGATCGCGCGGGGCAACCGGGAGAACGTGGTGTCCTCCGTGCTCGCGGGGACGTGCCCGATGACGGTGTTCGGCAAGGCGGCGACGACGATGGCGCACCGGAAGCGTTGGATCGCGTTCGGGCGGGCGCCGCGCGGGGCGATCGTCGTGGACGACGGCGCGCGGACGGCGCTGCTGACGAAGGGCAAGAGCCTGCTCGCGGCGGGCGTGACGGGCGTGACGGGCGGGTTCGAGGCGGGCGAGGCGGTGAGCATCCGGGACGC
>CAYUZD010000083.1:0-12075 GCA_964449475.1 uncultured Nitrospirales bacterium | reverse complement strand
CAACGAAATGCAGACAGTAGCCTCGCTGACCGGGCGGCTCGACATGTCCGCCGAGGAAGCGGTGGAAACGCTTCGCTATCTATTCTTCGATGTGGAGGGGGTCGAGTCGGAAGTGTCCGACGAGCAGATCGACTTGCTCATCGACATCGACGACAATCCCAAGTTGAAGGAAAAATACCGGCAGGAACGCGTCGCGGAGCGCGAGAAGGAAGAGAAACTCGCCGAGAAACGCAAGGCGGCGCTCGCCAAGGCGACGGCGAAAAAGAAGGCCGACGCGGAGAAGAAAAAGGCCGCGAAGCCCAAGGCCGCGGCCAAGAAATCCGCGGCAAAGAAGAAGGGCGCGGCGGGGGCCGAGGTTGTCGAGGCGGAAGCGGCTCACGCCGCCGGTCCAAAGCCGACGGCCGAGATTCTGCCACCCGATGCGGAGGGTGCACGCCCACCGGAGGTCGCGAAGGAAGAAGTCTCCATTGTCATCGGATCGGCCATCGAGCACGACCAGCACCGGGCGGAGATCATCCGCGCGGACGGCAGCCACATCGACGTGACCGAGATCGAGTCGATCGAGGAACGCGCGCCGGCCGCTGCCGACGAAGAAGCGGTTCCGGGCCCCGAGATGGGCCTGTTGGCCCGCGCGGAACGCGAGCAGGAAGAAGAAGACAAGCGTAAGGCGAAGCAGAAGACCCAAATCAAGCCCGACCCGAAGGTCGTGGCGGACGTGATCCGCCGCGCGCACGAGAAGAAGGCTTCCGGCAAGAAGCGCATCAAGGAGCGGGGCGCCGGCGAGATGGACGAGGAGGCGCTGCCGGCCGCGCGTGGGGCACAGCCGGCGATCATCGCGCCGTCCGCGCCGCGCAAGACCGGCAAGACCGCCCGCAAACGCCAGAAACGCGTCGAGAAGATGCGCAAGGACGAAGAAGTCCGGCGCAGTGCCGCGGCGGCCATTCGCGAGTACCAGTCCGGCGCGATGGACGCCGGCCCGAAGAAACGCAAACGCCGCCGTGCTGACGCGGATGAGGCTGAAGTCGTGGACACCGAGAAGCGCGTCGTTCAGGTCGAGGATGTGATGACGGTCGAGTCACTCGCCGCGGCGATGGAAGTTGACGCGACGGACATCATTCTCACGCTGATGGAAGACAACATCCTGGCGACGAAGAACCAGATGCTCACGCTTGACATGATCAAGCGCGTCGCGGAGCAGTACGACTACGAAGTCGAAGCGGTGATCGCGGAAGAGGAAGACCTCATGGTTGAGGCGCCGGACGATCCGGCGGACCTGCAACCGCGTGCGCCGGTGGTGACCGTCATGGGCCATGTGGACCACGGCAAGACGTCGCTCCTCGACCGCGTGCGCAAGGCGAGCGTGGCGGCCGGCGAGGCGGGCGGCATCACGCAACACATCGCGGCGTACGAGGTGAACCTGCCGCAGGGCCGCGTGGTCTTCCTCGACACGCCGGGACACCAGGCGTTCACGGCGATGCGCGCGCGCGGCGCCCAGGTGACGGACGTGGTCGTGCTCGTTGTCGCGGCGGACGACGGCGTGATGCCGCAGACGCGCGAGGCGATCAACCACGCGAAGGCGGCCGAAGTGCCCATCGTGGTCGCGGTGAACAAGTGCGACAAGCCGAACGCGCAGCCCGAGCGCATCCGGCAACAACTGATGGAATACGAGTTGGTGGATGAGAAGTGGGGCGGCAAGACCATCATGCGCGATATTTCGGCGCTGAACGGCCAGGGCATCGACGAGTTGATGGAATTGCTCGTGCTCGAGACCGATCTGCTCGAACTGAAGGCCAACCCGAACAAGTCCGCCCGCGGCGCGGTGGTCGAGGCGGAGGTCACGCGCGGGCAGGGTCCCGTCGCGTGGGTGCTCGTGCGCAGCGGCACGCTGCGCGTGGGCGACGCGTTCCTCTGCGGCTCGACCTATGGCCGCGTCCGCGCACTGATTAACGGCGCGGGCCAGTCGTTGCAGGAGGCCGGGCCAAGCACGCCGGTGATCGTCCTTGGATTCAGCGAAGCGCCGGGCGCGGGCGACCAGTTCATCGCTGTGCGAGACGAGCGCGTAGCGCGTGCGATCGCGGAGAAGCGCGCGTTCCGCGAACGGATGAAGTCCGGCCCGCGTGTGCAGCACGTGACGCTCGAGGATTTCCACCGCAGCCTGACGGCCGGCGAGAAGTCCGAACTCAACGTCGTGATCAAGGCGGACGTGCAGGGCAGCGTGGACGTGCTCGAATCGACGCTGCCTGAACTGGGCAGCGAGGAAGCGCGCGTCAAGATTGTCGGCTCGGGCGTCGGGTCGATCAACGAGTCCGACGTGCTGCTCGCGAGCGCGAGCGACGCGGTGATCCTCGGGTTCCACACGGAAGCGACGCCGAAGGCCGAACAACTCGCGCAGACCGAGGGCGTCGAGATTCGCACCTACAAGATCATTTACGAATTGACCGAGGACCTGACCAAGTCGCTCGAGGGCATGCTGCAACCCGAGGCCAAGGAAGTCGTCCTGGGCCACGCGGAGGTGCGGCGCGTGTTCCGGTCGTCGGCGCTGGGCAACATCGCCGGCTGCATGCAGACCGACGGCGAAATCCACCGCGATTCGAGCGTGCGCCTGATGCGCGACGGCAAGAAGGTGTGGGAGGGCCGTGTGGGGTCGCTCCGGCGGGAGAAGGACACGGTTGGTTCCGTGCAGGCGGGCTTCGAGTGCGGGATCAAGCTCGCGGGCTACGATGAGGTCCAGGAAGGCGACATCATCGAGGCGTACAAGGTCGAGCACGTCGCGCGGACGCTGACGTAATCCCGCGCGGCGCGCGAGGAGCCGGCGGTGACCATCGGCCTGTTGCACATGGAGTTCCAGATCCCCGGTTCGCGATCGCTCAAGGACAAGCGCCGGGCGATGAACAGCCTCAAGGAGCGGTTGCGGAACCGGTACAATTGTTCTGTGGCCGAGATCGGATTCGAGGACAAGTGGGCGCGGTCGCGGCTGGCGGTGTGCGTGGTGTCGGGCGAGGCGGCGCACGTCCATTCGCAACTGAGCGAAATCGTGCGGTTCGCGTCGAACCACCACGCGGCCGAACTGATCGACCACTCGATCGAGACGTTTTGAATCATCCATCGCCGTGACGGCGGGAGTGCAGACATCGTGGCAAGCGAGACGCGCGTGCGCCGGGTCGAGGAGGCCATCAAGGCCGAAATCGCCTCGATGCTCATCAAGGGCCTGAAGGACCCCCGGATCGGCTTCGTGTCGGTCATGGTGGTCCGCGTCTCGCCGGATCTGAGATCTGCCAACGTGTTCGTGAGCCTCTACGGCTCGGAGCAGGAGAAGAAGTCGTCGCTGGCCGGCCTGCGGAGTTCGGCGGGCTACGTCCGCAAGCACATCGGCAAGACGCTCCGGCTGCGGTTCGCGCCGGAAGTGAAGTTCTTCCAGGACACGACGCTCGACGAGGTGTTCCGGCTCGAGCAGGTGTTCAAGGAACTCCACGACGGCGAGGAGGCGCCCGCGGATGACGACGAATAGCCTCGCGGACGTCGTCGCGGTGTGCCGGGCGGCCGATTCGTTCCTGATCACGTCGCACACGGGTCCCGACGGCGACTCCGTCGGCAGCATCCTCGGCATGCGCCGGTTTCTCGAGGCGCTGGGCAAGAAGCGCATTACGTGCGCGTCGCAGGACCCGGTGCCGCACCTGTACGAATGGGTGCCGGGCGCGGGCGAGATTGTCGGGGTGGACGGCATCAACGGGCCATATGACCTCGCCGTCGTGCTCGACGTGTCGCAGCGCGAACGCATCGGCCGCGTCGCGGAGAAGCTTCCGGAAAATCAGCGGTTCGCGATCATCGATCACCATCCCGAGGACAACCCTTTCGGTGTGGTCAACTTCGTCGATCGGAGTTATGCGTCCTGCGCCGAGATCGTGCTCGGGCTCTACGACGCCGCGGGCCTGACGCCCACGCGCGACGCGGCGACCGCGATCTACGTCGGGCTGGTGACGGATACGGGGTCGTTCCGGTTTGGCAACACCGACGCGCGCAGCCACCGTAACGCGGCGCGGCTGGTCGAGCTCGGCATCAATGCAGACGAGATCGCCCAGCGCGTGTTCGACGTAATGTCGATGCAGAAACTGGAGTTGCTGCGCCGGGTGCTGGCGCGCGTGCAGCGGAGCGCGTGCGGGCGGTTCGCATGGTCGTATCTGATTGAACTTGACCTGCAACAGGCCGATGCCGATTCGGACGACACCGAGGGCCTGATCAATTTTGTGCGCAACCTGGAAGGCGTCGAGGTGGCTGCGCTGTTCCGCGAGTTGCAGCCGGGCAAGGTCAAGGTGAGCCTGCGCGCGCGCAAGCCCATCGACGCCGGCGCGATCCTCAAGCCTTTGGGCGGAGGCGGGCACACGGGCGCGGCGGGCCTCATCCTGCATACGCCGCTCAAGGAAGCAATAGACCGCGTCACGCGGCGCATCGCGGACACGATCGGGCCCGCGCCGCAACCGGTAAGGTCTGCGTGACCATGGCCGAAGAACTGAAGGGCGTGTTGCTGGTGGACAAACCGGCCGGGATGACGTCCCACGACGTGGTCGATCACATCCGGCGCGCGACGGGGATCCGGCGCGTGGGCCACACGGGCACGCTGGACCCGGCGGCGACCGGGCTGCTGATTATTTGCATCGGTCCCGCGACGCGGCTCTCGGAATACCTCACGGGGCTCGACAAGGTGTATGAGGGATACATGCGGCTCGGCGTGGTCACATCGTCGCACGATATGGACGGCGAAGTGCTCGAGCAGAACGATGTGCCGGAGCTGGAACTTCCGCGCATCCAGGCCGCGTTCGACGAGTTTACCGGGCAAATCGAACAGGTGCCGCCGATGGTGAGCGCGGTGAAGGTCGGCGGCCAGCGGCTCTACAAGCTCGCGCGCAAGGGCGAGACGGTCGAGCGCAAACCGCGGCAGATCACGGTGAACGAATTCGTCGCGCTGGGATACGCGCCGCCGCTCGTGCACTTCCGGGTCAGTTGCACGAGCGGCACCTACGTGCGCAGTCTGTGTCACGACGCCGGCGCCGCGCTCGGGTGCGGCGCGACGCTGGATAGGCTCCGCCGCACGGCGGTCGGTCGCCACCGCGTCGAGGAGGCCGCGCCGCTCGACACGCTTACCGATTTCGCGTCGGTCTCGACGCGCCTCGTGCCGATGTCGGACGCGCTCGACCTGCCGTCGATCGCGGTCAGCGCACGCGGCGAACGGATCCTCGCGTCCGGCGGATTGTTGCGCGGGCCGGAACTCGCGGGCGACGTTCCCGCGACGTCCGAAGGGCTCGTGCAGATTAAGTCGCCCTCGGGCGAGCTGCTCGCGCTCGGCCAGGTGCGCCGCGGCCCGCCGGAGCTGCAGGTCGTGCCGAAGCGGGTGTTCCTCGAAGGCAAATGATCCATTCCCCGCGCGATGAACGTCATTTCCGACATCCGATCGCAAGCCTCGCCCCATCCGAAGTCTGTCCTTACCGTTGGTAGCTTTGACGGTGTCCATCGCGGCCACCGGCTGATTCTCGATCGCGTGGTCGCGCGCGCGGGCGAACTCGGCGCGGTGCCGGCCGTGCTGACGATGAAGCCGCATCCACGAGAGTTTTTCGCGCCGCACAATGCGCCCAACCTGCTGACGGCGGACCGCAAGAAGTACGCGCTCCTCGAGGCCGCGGGCATCTGCGCGATATTCGTGCTGCCGTTCGACCGGTTCACGGCGGACATGGAGCCGGAGCGGTTCATTCGCGAGATCATCCGCGAGCGGTGCCGCGCCGTGGCAATCATCGCGGGACACGATTGTCGATTCGGCAAGTCCGCACGCGGAGATGTCGCGATGCTGCGCGAGCAGGGTCCGCGCGAGGGTTTCGAGGTGGAGGAGGTCGCGCCGCTGATCGTGGACTCCGAGCGCGTCAGCAGCACACTCGTTCGCGAGCGCGTGTTGCAGGGCGACCTCGTGAAGGTCGAGACGCTGCTTGGCCGCAAGTACTCCGTGACCGGCGAGGTCGTGCCGGGCCGCGGCATCGGCGTCACGCTGGGGTTCCCGACGGCGAACGTCAAGCCGCACCATAGCGCGATCCCCGCGCAGGGGGTGTACATCGCCGAGGTCCTGCTGAACGGCGCGCGACATGCCGCGGCGGTGAATATCGGCATTGCGCCGACGATACGGCAAGAGGACCTGACGGTGGAGGCACACCTGCTCGATTTCAAGGGTGACCTCGTCGGGCGGGAGATCGAAGTGGTGTTTCACCGGCGGATCCGGCCGGAGAAGAAGTTCCGGGGCCGCGACGAATTGACCGCGCAGATTGCGATCGATATCCGGTCCGTTCGCGATTATTTTGATGGGCGCGGGTAGCACGTCGCGGGAACGGTGCGGGCTGCGACAAGAACCAGCAAAAGGTGCCGCGAGCGCGGAGTTGGGTAGTTACATGACAAAAATGATAAAATCTCGATACCAGCCGCGTTTGGATGTAACCAAAATCGGCCTTAAGTATCTAATCAGTGGGAAGTTATCGCTGTGATTCGTTCGATATCGACTATGAACTGCTCCCGCCGCTCCGCCACTCTGTCTCTGCGTGCGTGTGCCGCGCTCGCCGCATCGTCGCTGCTGGTGTCGTGCACGACGACGCATTACCGCGAGTCGGCCGACAAAGAGGTCTACAAGATCCTCGACGAGAAGAGCGAACAGGTGCCGGGGATGGTCGAGCAGGACCTAAGCATCGAGCGGCCCGAACCGATCGACTATGCCGGGTACCGGACAAACTCCGAGGCGGCGGATTTTCTCGGTGAGGACGGCGCGGGCGAGGTCGGCGCGGCGGTCCTTTCGCTTGAGGAAGCGTTGTCGATCGCGTTCACGCACAGCCGCGACTACCAGACACGCAAAGAGCAGTTGTACCTGGCCGCGCTCGGCCTGACGCTCGACCGCCACGAATTCCAGCCGATCTTTTCGGGCCGCGCCAGCGCGACGCACGTGTGGAGTTCGCAGGACGTGTCCACGCCGGCGCTGTTCGAGGCGGTGGACACGATGGCCGGGACCCCGGGCGCGCTGCTGCGCGACTACGCGAGCGTGATCGAGGAATCCGGCGCGATGTCGCGCGGCGTCGGCGGCGGGGTCAACGTTGAGCGTACCACGGCGATCGAGGGATCGACCTCGTTCGGCATGGACCTGCTGCTGCGTGGCGGCGGCCGGCTCGCGGTGAATCTTACGTCGAACTTCTTCAAGTTTCTTTCGGGCGGCACGGGTGAATCCGCGGGCTCGGCGCTGTCGGCGTCGTTCGTGCAACCATTGCTGCAGGGCCGCGGACGCGCCGTGAACATGGAGTTTCTGACACAGTCCGAGCGCGACGTGCTGTATGCGCTGCGCGACTACACCCAATTCCGCATGGAGTTCGCCGTGCGGATCGCGTCGCAGTACTACAGCGTGTTGCGCGCGCGGGACGCGGCGAAGAACAACTACCTTGGCCTCAAGAGCTTCGAGTTGAGTCTCGAACGCGAGGAGGCGTTCCAGAAGGAAGGCCTGAAGACCGCTGCGGACGTCGCGCGTCTGCGCCAATCGAAACTGTCGCGTGACCTCAGTTGGATTAACTCCGTCCGCAGCTACAAACAAAGCCTGGACAGTTTCAAGATCCTGCTCGGGATCCCCACGGACACGTCGATCGTGCTCGACCCCGCCGAACTCGAAACGCTGCGGACGAGCGGGCCGCGCGTGCCCGAGATTACGCCGGAGGAAGCGGTCGAGATAGCGCTGATCAGCCGGCTCGATCTGTATAACGACCGGGACGGCGTCGACGATGCAACGCGGCGCATCAAGGTCGCGGCAAACCTGCTGCAGCCGGGCCTCGATCTCGTGCTGACCGGCAATGTCGACTCCGAGGACGGCAACCGCTGGGCGTCGTTCGATTTCGAGCGTAGCGAATGGAGCGCGGGCGCCGTGCTCGATCTGCCGCTGGACCGCAAGTCGGAGCGGAATAACTACCGCCGCGCGTTGATTGACTATGAAGTGTCGGTCCGGAACGCGTCGCTAGCCGAGGACAACGTAAAACTCGACGTTCGCAACGCCTACCGCGACCTGGTCCAGGCGCAGAAGGACTACGAAATCAACCAAATTAGTGTGGACCTGAATTTGAGCCGCGTTGAGGAGGAAAAGCTCCGTTCCGATTTGGGACTGGGCGACATTATCGACCTCGTGGACGCGCAGAATGACCTGACCAGCGCTCAGACGGGTTTAACCAATGCGCTCGTGAACCAGCAAATCGCGCTGCTCGAGTTTTGGAGCAGTCTCGGGATTCTTTACGTGAAAGAGAACGGTATGTGGGAGGAAGTGAGCGATGTCTGACGGGGGAAAACCGGCCGGCCGCGGACGCGTCGCGTCGCTGCTGCTCAACCGGGTGACGTTGGCGATCACCGCGATCGTGGTGGTCGGCGGCATCGGCCTATCGATGCTTTTCGGCGAGCGTGGCGGCATCCAGCCGGGCACGACGTTTGTGGCCAAGCGCGGCGAGTTGGCAATCACGGTCACGGCGGGCGGTTCGGTGCAGGCGCTTGAGTCGCAGGAGATTGTTTCCGAGATCAAGGGGCGCGACGGTGCCAAGATTCTGAGTATCGTCGAGGAAGGCTACCGTGTGAGCCCCGAGGACGTGAAGAACGGCCTCGTACTCGTCGAACTCGACTCATCGCAGCTCGAGGACGAACTCGTCAACCAGGAGATCGCGTTCCAAAGCGCCGAGGCGGGACACATCGAGAAGAAGGCGCAGTTCGAGATTCAGGTCAACCAGAATCAAAGCAACATTACGACGGCCGAGCTGACCGCGAAGTTCGCACTGATGGATTTCGAGAAGTACCTCGGCAAGCGCGCGGTCGATTCGATTGTTTCTCAACTCGAACTCGACACGGTCATGACGGAACTGCAGGACTTGAAGCGGGCGGGCATCGCGAAACCGTCCGCGCCCGCGCCGACGGTCACGCTGCCGCCGCCGGGCCTCGGCGAGTTGCCTCCATCGAGCGAGTCGCCCGGCCGGCGCGAATGGAACGGACAAGGCGCACAGAACGGTGGAGGACGGGAAGGCGGCGAAGGGCAGCGGCGGCGGGGCGAGGGTCAGGGCGGCGGGAGCGGTCGCGGTCAGGGTGGATTCGGCGGCGGGATGAGCCCCGAGCGGTTCAAGGAAATGATCGACGCGAACGGCGGCAAGATCCCCGAGGAGATGGCCGAACGCCTGCGGCAGATGGGAATGAACCCCGAAGACATCGAACGCCAGATCAAGGAAGGCGGCATGCCGAGTTTCCCCGGCCGCGGTCAGGGAGGCGGCCCGGGCGGCGGGTTTGGCGGCGGAATGAGCCCCGAGCGCTTCAAACAGATGATCGACGCGAACGGCGGCAAGATTCCCGAGGAGATGGCCGCGCGCATGCGCGAGATGGGGATGGACCCGGATCAAATCGTCCAGCAGATGGCGAACATGCCGTCCGCCGAGCCGGCGAACGCGCCGCACCAGATCGTATCGACTCAGGCCACCGTGACCTCGACGTCGAACGCGGTGTTCGTACGCGACGAGGACTATTCGGCGCGGCGCGCGAAGATTGATTTCGCGTCGTATGCGGACGTGAACAAGCTTGAGGACGGCCAGGCGAAACAGGAGTTGCGCCAATTCGACGACAAGATTCTTGTCGCGCAACAGGACCTCGGCTTGGCCGCGACGAGCCTCGAAGGCAAACAGCGCCTCGCGGAACGCAACTTCATCACGAAGAACGAACTTGATCTCGAGGTGGTGAAGAAGAACAAAGCGGAGATCCAACTCGAGGCGGCGCAAGTCGATCGCAACCTCTACGTGCAATACACATTTGTCAAGACGGCCGAGAAGCTGCTTTCGGACTACGAAGAAGCGCTGATGAACCTCGAACGCACGATGCAGGAGGCGGCGGCGAAACTCTCGCAGGCCGACTCCGCGCTGAAGGCCGCCGAGCAACGGTACAACATCGAGTTGAACCAGTTGAACGATCTCAAGGACCAGCTGTCGAAGTGCGTCATCCGCGCGGAACGGTCTGGCCTCGTCGTCTACGGATCGAGCACGGAAAACAACCCGTTCCGGCGGTCGAACGAGGAACCCATCCAGGAAGGCACGACGGTGCGCGAGCGCCAGCGCATCATCACGATTCCGGACATGACCAAGATGGGCGTGAAGGTGAACATCCACGAGTCCGCCGTAAACCGCGTGGCGCAGGGACAATCGGCCTCCCTTCGGGTGGATGCGTTCCCCGACCGGAAGCTCACAGGTACGGTCGATCGGGTGGCCGTGCTGGCCGACTCCGCCAACATGTTCATGAATCCCGATCTGAAAGTGTACCCGACGACGGTCCGGATCGACGGCGTGTACGACTGGCTGCGGCCCGGAATGAGCGCAGCGGTCGAGATTCTCGTGGATACGTTGCACGACGTGGTTTACGTGCCGATCCAGGCGGTGTCCTACGTCGGCGATGCCCAGGTTGTGTACGTGACGAAGGCCGGGGTCGTCTCGCGCCGCAAGGTGACGACGGGACGCTTCACTGAGGAATTCATCGAGATCAAGAGCGGGCTCGAGTCGGGCGAGGAAGTGTTGCTGCTCGCGCCCGACGCCGGCAAGCGCGAGAAAATGAAGGACGAGGACGGCGACGGCAAGCCGGACGAAGGTACGCCGGCGGAAGCGCCGCAGGGCGAACAGCCCGCGGCGGCGTGAGGCGACCATGCCGCGCGAAGTCATCGCCAGCCTGCAGGACGTCCACAAGACGTACCAGATGGGCGCCGTAACCGTGCAGGCGCTGCGCGGGGTCTCGCTGGACTTTTATGCGGGCGACTACATCACGATCATGGGCCCGTCGGGTTGCGGCAAATCGACGATGATGAACCTGCTCGGCTGCCTCGATCAGCCGACCGCGGGCAAGTACCTGCTCGGCGGCGAGGACGTGTCGACGATGGACGATAACGAATTGTCGTCGATCCGCGGCGCGCGGCTCGGGTTCATCTTCCAGTCCTACAACCTCATCCAGCAGCTCTCGGTGCTCGAGAACATTGAATTACCGCTGTATTACCAGGGCTGGAGCGAGGCCGACAGCCGCGCCGTGGGCACGCGCCTGGCCGAGCGCGTTGGGCTGGGGGACCGGCTCGATCACAAGCCATTCGAGTTGTCTGGCGGCCAGCAGCAGCGCGTGGCGATCGCGCGCGCGCTCGCAAACGACCCGCTGGTCATTCTCGCGGACGAACCGACGGGCAACCTCGACTCGAAGTCCGGTGGCGAGATCATGAACATCTTCGACGAACTCCACCAGCAGGGCAAGACGCTGATCATGGTCACGCACTCCGACGAACTCGCGGAGCGGTCGTGGCGGCGCGTGCGCCTGCGCGACGGTGTGATGGAAAGCGATGAACGCGTCCGGAACTAACCCGCGCGCCCGGCGGCACGATTCGGGCGCTTCGATGTGGCGCGTTCGGCGCACGCTCACGCTGGGGATGAAGAGCATCTTCTCGCACGGGCTGCGCTCGATGCTGACGGTGCTTGGCATGGTGTTCGGCGTGAGTTCCGTGATCGCGATGCTCGCGGTCGGCGAGGGCGCGAGCCACGAGGCGCAGGAGCAATTGCGCCGTCTCGGCAGCAACAACATCATCCTCAAGAGCGTGAAGCCGGCGGAAGTATCGGCGTCGGCCATGCGCGGCCGCGGCATGCCCGCGGCGATCGAATACGGGATCACGTACCAGGACATTGACGTGTTGCAGAAGTCGATCCCCGGCATCGTGGACGTGGTCCCCGCGCGGATTATCCGCAACAAGGTGTGGAACCTCGAACACAACATCGACGTGGACATCATGGGGACGACGATCGAGTATCCCGTGATGCGCAATTACGGCGTCAGCGAGGGCCGGTTCTTCACCGAATCTGAGGTGGACGGGCGTGAAAACGTTTGCGTACTCGGGGATACCGTGGCGAAGGCGCTGTTCCCGATCGAGAACCCGGTCGGAAAGTCGGTGAAGATCGGGAGCGAATACTACGCGGTCGTGGGCGTGATGGAGGCCGGTGGCTTCTCGAACGTGGGGGAGAACGAGACCGGCACGGA
>CAYUZD010000082.1:4648-12109 GCA_964449475.1 uncultured Nitrospirales bacterium | reverse complement strand
CGAGTCACCGTCCCGGCCGCGCCGAGCGCAATCATCGCCATCAACAGCCACACCGGGTGCAGCACGAGATACAGCATACCGCGCACCGCATCCCGCGCGGCCGCGTTCTGCGCGACCCAGTCCGCGATCGGCGGGCTCAACCGGTAGTACACGTCCGAGAACGCCGCGCCCGCGCCGTTCGTCAACAAGTAGCCGTCGCGCGCAGCGCGCAATGCGCCGATCTCCGCGTCCAGCGGAGTGCCGTACGCCGCCGTCGCGATGAAGCACCCGCCACCGCCGCCACCACCCCCTCTGCCGCCACCGGATTCAGCGTCCACGCCGACATTCTCCAGATCCGATGGTACCGGCGAACCAGCGCTCACGGAGTACGTTGCGCCAGCCGTCGTACTCGTCGACGTGACCTCGAGGAAATACGTACCGGCGGCCAGATCTCCCATGATCATCATGTATCCCGCTGGACCGCGCTCAGCGCGCGCCAGCTCCGTGAAGCCGTTCGCGGCCAACAAGCGCAGGCGCAACCGGGCGTCTTCGCTTAGGTGCGTCATACGTCCCACGATCGGGTTCGCCGCACCTCGCGCAGTGACCTGTATGCGGTAGAAGTCCACGTCCGTGACCGAATCGATGCGGCCCGGCAGATCATCGTTCGTCAGCGGAAGCGTAGTCGCAGTCAATGCCGTATCGCCGTGGTCGTCCGCCCTGTATCCGATGACCGAGAAGGAATAGAAGATGGACCGCATGTAGGGTTCGCCCACCGGCTGATCCAACGGCACAGGCGTCGCCTCCGCGCCCAGGAATCCCTCGGTCGGCGCGCGGGACGTCCCGGTCGCGGTATAACGCGCCTGGTTCCCACTCAGGTCAAACGCCGAGACCTCGAGCAGGTAGTTGCCGCCCTGGCCATACGGCATCGTCAGGGTGTACATCCCGTCGTTCGCCAGCATGTCCGCGCCGGACCCGTCGTCCGAGAACGTCACCGGGAAGCGCGACCCGGTCGGAATCGTCAGCCAGCCCTCAACCTCCGCGCCGCGGATCGTGAGCCCCGAACTGTCCGAAACGAGCAACACCAGCGGGCCGGGGTACGCAATGCTCGACGTCGCCGACTTCCCGGGAGCCGTGGGGATCGACACCCCGAGCCGGTGCGTCGGCGCCACGCTCTTCCCGTACACATCGACCTGGACCGCTTCGACCGTAAACAACCGCGCGATCAATTGCAGGCTCCACGTTCCCGGCACCGAAGGAACGATCCGGTATTGAATCAGTCCCGGCACATCCTCAACGGAAACCGGATTGATCCGGCGCCCCAGCGGATCCGTGAGCACCGTTTCCAAATTTACCAAGTCGCGCAAACACGGCGAGTTAATCGCCACCATGAGTTCCCGTACATCCGAATCGACGGGGAATTCGTACGTCACCGGCGAACTCACCGTAATGTTCACCAGACGGCCTCTCACGCACGACAAACTCGTTTGCGCTGGTTCGCCCGAAGAGATTGGGAGCGAATTCTCCGTGCCAATCCGGAAAAATTGCTGCCGGTTGTCGAAATAGGTCGATGCCCCGAACGGCCCCGTGGGTATCGAACCAAGATCGAGGGCCGGGTCCGCCGTGCCCGCCGGCGCAACCGCCGCCAGCTCGGGGAAAAACGAGCGCGGACGTTTGGCGATGAGCCGCGCCGGTTTCGCGTCACCCCCGTACTGCCCCTCGATCGTCGCCCAGGCGCTCAGGCCGTGTAACCGATGTTGCGGTGTCGCACCGGTGTGCTCGAGCTCCTGGAACGCACCGCCCGCCGCTACGCCGTCCTGCGTCGACGAAACATTCAAGCCGGTGCCGTTCGTCGCAAACGCTGGAGAGAACGGATCGGCAAGAATCGAATTCACAACTGCGACATCGGAAGACCGTTCCGCGAACTCCGCGCCCAGTCCAAGGTGGTACTGCAACCACAACCCTGCCAATACATATCCCGCCTGCCGCCGCCCCTCGACACTGCCCAGGAAATCGAGGTCCGCTCCCGCCTGCCCGCCCGCAAACACGTCGTACATCGCGATGTGGCCGCCCTGCGTACCCAGGCCGCCGGCCTTGGGCAAGCTCGGAACGCCACGCGGCAACCACACAATGTCCGTACGCGGCATGTCGTCAAATGATCCCACCACGTTCACTTGCCGGAACGCCTCCGAGAGGTGGCCGGACCCGTCGGTCACCGCGTACAACACGAAGTACTGGCCCGGCACCATCGGGTTTACCGGATTATCGACCGCGATGAGGTCCGTCAATACACCGCCGGTCACGTCGGTCGCCACTGCGCCGGGATCGATGAAGACGTTACCCACCGGAAGAGTAATCGGGTTCGGCCCCAACGTGTTGAGTACCGGGTCCTGGCCCTGAACGTGAACGACGCGCTGCGCCGTCGTCTCGTTTCCTGCGGTATCTCGCGCGGTGTAGGTAATGAAGTAGGTCCCCTCACCCCCCGTGTTCACCCCGCCGGTCGTTAGGATAGGAAGCGGACCGTCCGTCGCATCGGTCGCAATCGCCCCTGGATCCGAGAACCCCTGGCCTGCGTTGAGCCATACCGGGTTCTGCCCAAACAACTCAATGATGGGTTCGTCGAAGTTGTCCGCGATGACGCGCACAACGCGGGTCGCGGTGCTCGTGTTCCCGTTGAAATCCGTATAGCTGTACGTCACCGCATACTCGCCTTCATCGGCCGTATTCACGTTGTTGCTGGTCGCGATCAGAAACCCGAAGCCGTCGGTGATGTCGGTCCTAAACGCGCCGGCGTCGATATAGAGAGAATCTTGCGCGACGTACAACGGATTCCCGCTATCCGTGACGCCTACACCCGGAATAACAAACACGCGCGGATCGTTGCCCACCACCTTCACCAGCCGGAATGCCTCCGTGCTGTGCTGATCCGAATCGGTCACGCGATATCGGACAAAGTAGTAGTCCGCCACGCTCGTATTCACGCCGATCTGCGTCACCATCGCCGCCGTCAAGTTGCCGTCTTCGGCGTCCAGCGCCGTCGCTCCGGGGTCGACATATGCCGTGTTCGGCTGAACATACAGCGGGTTGGGCCCGAGCACCGTAATGACCGGGAATTCGTCGAAGACCGGTTGGCCGTCGAGGCGCACGCGGACCCGATCGATGTCGTGCACCCCTTCGGTCGCCTCGAATACCGCGTCGGAAAAGTGCCCCAGAATTTCGTTGTAGACCGCCGTGTCTCCTCCGGTCAGCGAGGCTTCATGCAGCGAAATCGACAGCGCGGGATCGGACGGCGCGACGCCCGCGGTCAACACGGAAATCCGCGTGACCTCCACCAACAGCGGAAACGTATCGGAAACGACGCGCTCGACGAAGCATCCGCCCGCCAGAAGGAAGTTCGACGCGGGTCCTCGCACGAGAATGCCTTCAACTTCGCCCGTCGTACTATTAAACACGGGCGACCCGGAGTTCCCCGGCAATCCGTCAATGTTCGCCCCGAAGAACGCAGGATCGCTGTTGCTGCGAACTCGCGTTTGGCCTCCAAACGCGATCTTCATCGGCAGGCCGCTCGGATGTCCCGTCACGCCAACCGTCTGCGTCGACGAAATCGTCCCGCTCGTGCGCACCGGAAGCGCGATCGCCCCGGGAGAGTTGATGTTCCGGTCCACGCGTACCAGCGCGTGGTCGTGATCGCCGCCCGGTTCCCACGACAAGAGCTGCGTACCCGAGTAAATCTGATTCTCGTTCACCACCGAGACCGGCGTTGACGCGTTCAACATGTTGAAACCGAATACGAAGCTGAAGTTGCCCAGGTCCGTCTCGCCGCCGATGCAGTGACCCGCCGTCGCGATCAGGTTGTTGCCCACCATGAATCCGGAACAGAACGCCGCGACCGGCTGGCTGGCAAACGGCTCGGTGTCGCACGACATCACGCCGCCCTGGGTGTAGGCGAACAGCCGGATCGAGTACGTCCCGTCGCCGTTACTGGTTAGTTGGTCGTTCGATATCAGCGCGCACGTCGATGCCGCCTGCGTCAACCGGAACGGATTCGCCACCTCGAACACATCGAGACGGTCGTCCACGCCGTATACGATGCGCTGATCCGTCGCCGGTGGCACCCAGGGCGTGTCGCCAACGATCGTCTTGAGGGTCGGTGTGCGATTGAGCAGCGGCCGGAACGAAACCGGATCCGTCACATCGTCGTCGTTCGCGACTGTCACCCCTGCCGCGATCCACCCGATCAGGCACGCAGCGCACGAAATGCGACCTACTAGCGATGTCCCGAGTGTCCCTCTCATCCCACACCCTTCCATACATCACGCCGCAGCCCGGCGACCCAAGAATGCAGCCGCCGCGCACGCGGCGCGGCTACACCCATACACGCGCTAAGCCTACCAAAACTACGGAGTTACGTCTAGTGTTTTCTTCCGCCGAACCGGACTCGCGCCGCCCGAGTTGGACACCATCGCTATAGCTTCAACAGATACGTGCAGAATGTATCGTCCAGCGCGAACCCCAGCCGCTCGTACAGCTTTCTGGACGGGTGGTTCTCCCGGCCCGTCGACAGCGAGATCACCGCCGCCCCCGTATCCTCCGCCAGTTCCCGGCCACGATCTATTAACCGCTTCGCGACGCCCTTGCGGCGGACGCCCTCCAGCACGTACAAGTCGTTCAAGATCCAGATCGGCGTCGCCGTCACCGAGTTGAACGACGGATACAACAGCGCAAACCCCACGCCGAGTTGGTCCGCGCCCTTCCCCGTCGTCGCCAGAAAAATCACCGAGTCCCGGTGCTGCACCCGCGCGCGAAGAAACCGCCGCGCGAGGTTCAGGTCCGAGGCGCGCTCGTAGAACATCCGGTACTGGTCGAACAGCGGCACGACGAGGTCGATCTCGTGCATGCCCGCCTCAATGATGGAAACGTCGCCCGAATCGTCCGACATAGGCCATCCTCCCGCGCGCCGCGCGTGACAGTCGCCCAGCATAACACACGACGGCGCACGCGGCACGGCCGCTACCGGTATGCTGCGGGACAAGCCGTCGCAGTCAAGCGCACTTCTCGCGCGCTTCACGAAGCAAAGGCGACCGGATACCCGATCGGCCCAGACCTAAGCTCGAAATCGACCATTCGGCTGGGTCAGGCTATCTCCCCAACCCCGTCATTTCGAGGAGCGGGGTGTGCGGCGAAGCAATCTCGTCGTCCAAATTACCCGTCATCTCGCAGGAAAAACCCGCCGCATGGGAGGGTCACGCTCCCGCGCGACCGCTGCGCACACCGATCAATCGCCGCCCGCGAGTACTACACCACCGCTTCCTTCGGCTCCAGCGGCACGATCTTCGCCGGCACCACTCGGCGCGATTTCACCGATCGCAGCCCCTCCGGGGTCGCGTCCTGGCGGATGCGCGATTCGGATTCGGTGCGCGCGTGTTCGAACGCCTCGGCGTCTCCCAGCATCTGGTACGCCCAGTTCGCCTCCTGCACGTACGCGTGCAGCGCAAATGCCAGCCGCGCCGAATCCGTCTCTGCGCGAAAATGCCCCAACTTAATCCCGCGCTGCGCCTCGGACTCGATCGCCTCGCGCCACCGGCCCGTCAACGACGCCAGTTTCGTCCGCACCGGTCCCGGCCGGCCGTCAAACTCCGCGCACGCCCCGAAGAAAAAACATCCGCCGCGAAACGAGTCGCCGCGAACATAGTTGATCCAGTTCGACTGCAGCGCCATCACGCGCGGCAATCCCGCCTCCACCGATTCGGCCGAGGACAACACCTGCTCCGTAAAGATGCGCCGGGCTTCGTCCACCACCGCAAGCTGCAACTGTTCCTTCGACCCGAAATGAGCGAAGAGGCCCCCTTTGGACAATCCCGTCGCTTCCGCGAGCCGCCCAATCGTGATCCCTTCCAGGCCCTCGACCGACGCGAGCTGCACCGCCCGGCGCAACACCCGGCCCAACGTTCGCTGTCCTCGCTCCTGCTTCGCCATCTCGTCTCACCCCTTCAACGTTAGAAACTAGTATATAAAACGACCGAATGATTTTCAATTTGTAAAAACGAACGAACGTATTATATATTGATGCCGAAAACAGAAAGAATCCTAGCGGTGGTGTACGGAATCAGTTACAGAGGATGGCAAAAGCGACCAGCCCTACTTCGCCGGGATCACGTCCCCAGTCGCTTCGTTCTCTTGCGCACGTCGGCGGAAACGGCCTTCCATCGGAATCACAAACATCAACAGCGCCGGGATCAGGAACACCGTGAACACGGTCGAAAACGCCAGCCCGCCCAGAACCACCGCGCCCAGTCCGCGGTACAACTCCGCCCCAGCGCCCGACCGGACCACGAGCGGCGCCAGCGCGATGATGGACGTGCACGCCGTCATGTAGATCGGCCGCAACCGCGTCCGCGTCGCCTCCACCACCGCGTCCGTGTACTCCATGTTCGCCTCGCGCACGTTCACGAGCGCCTGGTGCACGATCAGAATCGCGTTCGTCACGACCACGCCAATCATGATGATGAACCCGAGCATCGTCAGCACGTCCATCGGCTGGTACGCGATGAACAGGTTCACCAGCCGGAGCGCGATGAATCCGCCTGCGCTCGCCAGCGGCACCGTGAACAGGATGATGAACGGATAGATGAAGTTGCCGTACAGCGCGGTCAGCAGGAGGTACGTAATCATCAGCGCCAGCAGGAAGTTCCACTGCAGCGCCTCGCGCGTCTGCGTCAGGCTGTCCGCCGTGCCGCTCAACGACACCGCAATACCGTCCAGCACGCCCTCCGCGCGCAGTTGCGGCAGGATGACTTCCGTCACCGACTCCATCGCCTCCTGAATCGTCATGTCCGCGGGTGGGTTCACGTCCAGCGTAAACGTCCGGTTCCGCTCGAAGTGCCGGATCGACGTCAGCCCCGTCGTGGTCTCGATCGTCGACAGCGCCGACACCGGCACCGCCTGGCCGCTCCGCGTCGGAATCAGCGACGCATACAACTCTTCCGGCGTCCGCACGTCCGCCTCGTTCATCTTCACTACGAGGTTGACCTTCTTCTCGCCTTCCTGCTTGAAGTCGCCGATGTCGCGCCCGTCCATCAGCACGTCCAGCGCGACGCCGAACTGCTGGGCCGTCATCCCCACCGCGCTCAGCCGTTCACCGTCCGGAATGAACCGCGTCTCCGGATACATCAGATCCAGCTCCGGCCGGGGCCGCACCTGCGCCTCCGGCAGCACGGAATTGATCCGCATCATCGTCACGCGGGCGACCTCCGCCAGTTCCTCAATGTCGTTCCCCGCAAGATCCACCGAGACGCTGCGGCCCTGGCCCACGTTTCGCCCGAAAATGCTCGACTGGTTCGCCACGCCGCGCAGGCCCGGGATCGTGTCCACCATGCGCCGGGCGATCGGAATCAGGTCTCGTGCACGTTCCTTGTCCTCACTGATCATTCCCGCGAGCATGAAGTTGCTGTACGACACGTAGAACATCCGGCGCACGCCCGGCGA
>CAYUZD010000082.1:0-4548 GCA_964449475.1 uncultured Nitrospirales bacterium | reverse complement strand
CGCGTCGTCGCCCGCACCATCGCCATGTACGCCGTCGCGATCCCCTCGCCCAACCGCTGCACCGGACGGAACCGACCCTTGCCGCGATGTTCGAGCCAGTGCACGAACTTCAGCGAGAACAACTGGTACGACAGCATCGGCACCACGGCGACCGATACGACGAGGCTGATCATCACGGCCGTCGTCACCGCAATCGCGATGTCGCGGAACATCATGCCGACCTCGATCTGCAGGAACACGACCGGCAAAAACACCGCCACTGTCGTCAGCGTGGACGCGAGCACCGCGCCCCACACCTCGCGCGTGCCGTCGTACGCCGCGAGGAACGCGTTCTTCCCCATGTGCCGGTGCCGATCGATGTTCTCGAGCACCACGATCGCGTCGTCCACCAGCCGTCCCGTCGCGAACGCCAGGCCCGCGAGGCTCACTAGGTTCAGCGTCGTCCCCAGCGCGCGCATAACGATGAACGTGCCGATCAGCGATATCGGGATTGAAACGCTGACCACCAGCGTCGACGCGATGCTGCGCAGGAACGTCCACAACACCAACACCGTAAAGATGCAGCCGAGGAGAATGTCCTCGCGTAGATGGTGAATCGCACCCTCGATGTAGCCGCGCTGGTCGTCCAGCCAGATAAACTCCAGCCCGTTGTCTCGCATGATCCCCGCGTTCAATTCCTTCACCACGTCATCGACAAGCTTGGTCACTTCCAAGGTGTTCGCGTCCGGCTCGGAAATAATCGGGATCACGATCCCCGGTTTGCCGTCCTGAATCCCGCCGCCCTGCCGCTTCTCGTAACCGGGCCGGACGTCCGCGAGGTCGCGCACCTTGACGATGCGCCGCCCGTCCGAAATCACGACGACGTTCTTGATGTCATCTTCGGACTTGAACTCCGACACAGCACGCACGCGGAAGTCGCGCCGACCCACCGCGAGGTTCCCCGCCGACACGTTCACGTTGTCCCCGCGCAACGCCGAGATCACCTGGTCAATCGTCGCGCCGTACGCCGCAAGCCGGTCCGCCTTCAACACCACGTGCATCTCGCGACGGATCCCACCCCGGATCTGCACTTCCGCGACGCCCGGCACGCGCTCGAGATACTGCTGGATGTTCTCCTCGAAAAAGCTCAGCGCGGTGTAAACGTCAATCTCGTTCCCCGGCAGTGCCTGCATTGCGATCATCACGATCGGATCGGTCTCCGAACCGCTCGCGCTCAGCACCGGCTTGTCCACGTTCTCCGGATACGTCGGGACCTCGTCCAGCTTGTTCGATACGCGCAGTAACGCGTCGCTGATCGTCACGCCAAGATCGAACGTGAGCGTGATGAACCCCATGTTGTCGCGCGATTCGCTCTCCATGTGCAGCAGGTTCGGCAGGCCCTTCAGCGCCTTCTCCTGCACTTCCACGATGTCGCGCTCGATTTCGTACGGGCTCGCCCCCGCCCAGAACGTGCGCACCGACACCACCGGCTTCTCGATCCGCGGCGCGAGCTGATACGGAAGCTGGAACAGCGCGATCGTGCCGAACATCAACACCAGAATGACGCCGACCAACACGACCACCGGCTTCGTGATCGCGAACTTGATGAGGTCCATCGGCGGATCTACCGTGCCGGCGGAAGGGCGCTGAGCCCGGAGACGATCTCGACGGTGTCGCCTTCGATCAAGCGATCGTGGCCGCTCGTGATAAACAACTGTCCGGGGCCGATGTCCGGCGCGTGTACGCCCACCTTCATGCCGTCATACCCGATGATCTCGACCGGGTGCTTGTGCGCGACGCCGTCCAGCACGGTGAACACGAAGTTCGACCCGAGTTGGTTGAGAATCGCGTCGCGCGGTAGCAGCAGGCACTCGACCGAGGCCGCAATCGGCATCCGCGCACGCGCCGTCATCCCTTCCATCAACGGCGCCTCGGTCGCGATGTCGAGCTTCACCGGGAACGTCCGGCTTACGATGTCCCCGCGCGGCACCACCGCCGCCACGGTGCCCTTCACGCGCTCGGGACCAATCTGCAACTCGATCTCCTGACCGGGCTTCAGAAATCCGACGCTCGCCTCCGGAACGTCCACGACGGCCTCGTACAGGTCCTCGCGCGCGATCGTCGCGATCGTGGACCCTTCCGTGCGCCACTCGCCGATTTCGACCGGCCGCGTCAGGACCACGCCGTCGAACGGCGACGCGATCTCGCTCTTCCGGATGATCGCCTCGAGACGGGCCAGTTCCGCCTCGGTCGCGGACAAGGAGAACCGAAGCCCCTGCACCGCGAACCGCGTAT
Source organism: uncultured Nitrospirales bacterium (assembly GCA_964449475.1). Classification (GTDB taxonomy): domain Bacteria; phylum Hydrogenedentota; class Hydrogenedentia; order Hydrogenedentales; genus VFKU01. The sequence goes on along the minus strand of CAYUZD010000082.1, from coordinate 2,274 downwards.
CGTCCAGCTCTTCTGTCGGGCTAAGGCCGCCCGCCACGAGTCCTTCCGCCCGCGTCAGCCGCGTCTCCGCGCTCTGCAGCAGCGTCTTGTCCCGCGCCAGTCGCGCCCGCGCCGCGCTCAAGTCCTTGCGCAGCAGCTCGTCGTCCAGACGCACCAGCGTCTCGCCCTTGGTCACGCGCTCGCCCACCTCAAACGTGACCTCCACCACCTTGCCCCGGATTTCCGTCGCGACTTCGCTCACCGCCTTGAAGTACACACTGCCGGGGAACTCGCCCTGTGGCGACAAGACCCCCATCTCGCCCTGCGTCGTGACCACTTTGGTCACCGGCCGGTGAAATTGCGGCGGGCCGTCGGCCGCGCTCAGGCGTCCGCCGGCAATCACGCACGCCAACAGGGTCACGCAAACGATTCGAGATGGCATAAAGTTAGGGTTCTAAACACGTTCCGGCGGGATTCCGTTCCGCGACCACGCGGAAACTCCCAAAGGAACCGACGACCGGCGCACTCTCTTACGATACCTGCAGCCTGCCCGAATCCCGGGCAACGGGGCATTCTATACCATAAGTGCCTGATTTGGTTAGTCTTGCGCAGCTTCTGCCGATGCAAGTTCGGCGATCCGAGCACGCAATTCAGCCACCGATGCCGGGTCTGTCCCGCTGAAAAACCCCCGGATGTCGCCCCGGCCGTCCACGAGGACAAATCGCGGGCTATGGCTTACGGGCTCACCACCGAATCCCAGCAAAAACTGATTCTGCGCAAGCTCGTCCACCACGTCCATCGGGCCGGTCAGGAATTTCCAGCGCGCCGTGTCCGCGCCATATTTCGCCGCGTACTCCGCCAGCCGCTCGGGCGTATCGGTCTCAGGATCGACGGAGATGGACACGAATCGCACGCGATCGTCGCCCGCAAACTCGCGGTGCAGCCCCGCCATCGCGCCCGTCATCGTCGGACACACCCCCGCGCACGACGTGAAAATGAAGTCCGCCACGTACACCTTGCCCGCGAGCACGTCGGAACTGAACTCGGCCCCGGTCTCGTCCGTCAACCGAAATCCGTCAATGTGTCCCAGCGGCGTGTTCGCCAGATCGATCTCGGGGGGCGTCCCCGTCCCGGACCGCGCGCGAACGCCCGATCGCAGCGCGAGGCTCGCGAGCACCGCCGCGAGCGTGAGCACGCTCATGACGAGCAGATACCGGCGGACGAAGGTGGTGCGTGGCAACGCCATGCGTCAATTCTCCTAAGGCAGATGGATCGCGGCGTCGAGCCACATGAACAGCAGCAGGCCGGGAAGATAAAGCAACGACATCCTCAACACCCGCCGGGCTGCCTCGTGCGAGTGTGTGCGCGCAAACACGATGCCCGTCGCGAGCATCGCGACGCCCAGCACCATCGCGCCCGCGAAGTACGTCCAGTTCGTCATCGCCGCGAGAAACGGCGCGATCGACACCGGAATCAAAATCACCGAGAACAGGATCACCTGCGCGAACATGTTGCGCCCGTCCGGCTGCACGACCGGGAGCATCTTCAACCCGCCGCGCGCGTAATCGTCGCGGTACATCCACGCGATCGCATAGAAATGCGGATGTTGCCAGATATACAGCACGCCGAACAGAATCCACGCGCCCAGGTCGAGCGTCCCCGTCGCCGCGGCCCAGCCCATCAGCGGCGGCATCGCGCCCGGAACCGCGCCGACCGACGTGTTCCACCACGTTAGCCGCTTCATCGGCGTGTACACCAATACATAGAGAAACGCGCTCTGCAGCGTCAGGAACGCAGTCAGCACGTTCACCGTGAACAGCAACAGCAGGCACCCGCCCGTCACGAGTCCCACGCCGAAGTACAACGCCTCAGGAGGCGTCAATGCGCCAGACGGCAGCGGCCGATTCTGCGTGCGCTCCATGCGCGCGTCCACGTCGCGCTCCAGGTACTGGTTCAACGCCGATGCGCCGCCGCCCGCGAACGCAATCCCCACGAGCGCGATCGCGAACTGCGCCCAGCCCGGAAACGATTGCGTGTCGAGCACGCCGAGGTAATACCCCAGCGCCGCCGTCACCGCCACCATCGACACGATGCGCGGTTTCGTCAGCGTGAGGTGCGCCCGCAACGTCGTCTTCATGCCCGCGCCTCGTGCGCCGCGATCGACTGCGGCTGCGTCGTCTTCGACGGATTCTGCGCCGCCGTTCGCAATTGCAGCGGCATCGCGCGCAACGCGAGCAGCCCCGCGCACCCCAGCGTCGCCGCGCCGGTCACCACGTGCAAGCTCGCGATCACCGG
>CAYUZD010000081.1:0-12187 GCA_964449475.1 uncultured Nitrospirales bacterium | reverse complement strand
ATACGGGCTGTACCCGCTGATCTTCGGCACGCTCAAGGCCACGCTGTATTCGATGTTGTTCGGTGTACCCGTGGCGCTGCTCGCGGCGATTTACTCGAGCGAGATGATGCACGCGCGGACCCGCGCGCGGGTCAAGCCGATGATCGAGATGATGGCGAGCCTGCCGAGCGTCGTACTCGGGTTTCTCGCCGCGCTGGTCGTCGCGCCGTTCATTGAAGACATTGTCACGGAGTCGCTCCTGTGCTTCGTGACGATGCCGTTCACCATCCTGCTCGGCGCGCACGCGTGGCAGTTGTTGCCGAGACGGTTCGCGACGCGCAACGAGCGCTACCGCATCGGGATGATAGCGCTCTCACTCTCGCTTGGCCTGTGGCTGGCCGTCCTCGCCGGGCCGCTGACGGAACGCGCGTTGTTCGCCGGGAACATCAAGGTGTGGCTGGACGGCCAGGTGGGCACCGGCACGGGCGCATGGATGTTCGTCCTGTTGCCGCTGAGTTGCCTGGCGAGCGCGATGCTGTCCACGCGGTACGCCGCGCCGTGGGTGCGGGCGTGCGCAAACGACTGGACCGAGTTCCAGCTTGCCGGCGTGCAACTCCTGAAGTTCCTGGGGTTGAGCCTGATGTCCCTCGCCATCGCGTACGTAACGTCGTATGTGTTGGCGAACGGACCGTTGGGATTGTGGGAGATCGATCCGCGCGGTGGCTTCGTCTCGACCTATGTGCAGCGCAACTCGCTCGTGGTCGGTTTCATTATGGGATTCGCGATCATCCCGATCATCTACACGATTTCCGAAGACGCGCTGTCCGCCGTGCCCGATCACCTGCGAACGGCCTCGCTCGGCGCGGGTGCGACGCCGTGGCAGACGGCGACGCGGATCATCGTGCCTACGGCCGCCAGCGGCCTGTTCTCGGCGGTCATGATTGGGTTTGGCCGCGCTGTGGGCGAGACGATGATCGTGCTGATGGCCGCGGGCAACACCCCGGTGATGGAGTGGAACGTGTTCAATGGCTTCCGCACGCTCTCGGCGAACATCGCGGTGGAATTGCCGGAAGCGGTGAAGGATTCGACGCACTATCGCATGCTGTTCCTTGCAGCGTTGTGCCTCTTCGTAATTACGTTCGTACTGAACACGGTCGCGGAATCCATCCGGCAGCGGTTCCGGCGCAGGGCATTCAAGGTATGACGGTGGCTACCCGCTCAAAGCCCACGACGCCCAAACCCTCGCCAGTGTCCCCCGCGCCCGCTCTGGCGCGCCGGCGGCGCAGCAGCGCATCGAGCCTGTTCGCGCGGGGCGAACCGATGGTGTGGATGCTCGGCGGCGGCCTCACGATTTGTCTCACGATGATCGTCGGGTTGTTGCTGTTCGTGCTGTATCAGGGCGCGTCAACGTTCTGGCCGGGCCGGCTGATCGAGATCCGCACGGTAGACGGCCGGATGCTGATGGGCGAATTGACTCGCAGCGAGACGTACCAACCCGGCGAGGGCGTGTTCGACGCGTTCCCCGAGGAACTGCGTGACACGATGCACGAGTCCGTCAAGGCGGACGATGGAGTGGCGCGGCGCCGGCTGTTCCGTACGGGCAACTACGAGCTGACGAACGAACATTTCACGTGGGTGAGCGACTTTGAGATCGCCCCGGACGGCGAGTCCACGCCCGAGTGGTCGCTCGTGATCGAGCGGCAGTCGTGGGGCCGGTTCTACGGCACGGCGTCGGCATTCATGCGAGACGATGAAACGCTTGCGACCGATCCGGCGGACGTCTGGGAGCAATTCCGAGAGCACCATCCTGCCGTGCGTGACCGCTGGCGCGAACGGCGCGATTTGGAGAAGGACGACATCGGCCGTGTGAACCACGCGATCGAGAAGGAACGGCTCGAGCTACGCGCGATCGAGCTCGAGCACGGGCAGGCGTCACCGGAATGGCAGGCGGCGAACGACCGGCTCAAGGCCAGGGAAGAGACCCTGCAACAGGAGTTCACGCGCATCCGGGCGGAGATTGAGCGGCTCAACACGGAGAATGCCCGGTACAAGCTGCTGTTGACAACGGCCGACGGCCAGGAGAAGACGATCCAACTCGATGAAATTGTTCGCGCTTTTCCTGCGAACCGTATTGGGCTGCGCGAGCGGGCATCCGTGTACCTGAGCCGGTGGGGCGAGTTCCTAACGGATGAGCCGCGGGAAGCGAACAGTGAAGGCGGCGTGTTCCCCGCGATCTTCGGCACGGTCGTCATGACGCTGCTGATGTCGATCGCCGTGGCGCCGTTCGGCGTGCTCGCCGCGTTGTACCTGCGGGAATATGCGAAGGCGGGTCCGGCCGTCAGCGCGGTACGCATCGCGATCAACAATCTGGCGGGCGTGCCGAGCATCGTGTTCGGCGTCTTTGGCCTGGGGTTCTTCTCGTACATCATCGGCGCGCGGATCGACGAGTTGTTGTTCTCGGCGAAACTGCCGAACCCGACGTACGGGACCGGCGGCATCCTCTGGGCGGCGACGACGCTGGCCCTGTTGACGCTGCCGGTCGTCATCGTCGCCACGGAGGAGGCGCTTGCGGCGGTGCCGAACTCGATGCGCGAGGGATCGTATGCCTGCGGCGCGAGCAAGTGGCAGACCATTCTCCGGATTGTATTGCCGCGCGCGATGCCGGGCGTGATGACGGGCATGATCCTCTCGATGGCGCGCGGGGCGGGCGAAGTCGCGCCGCTGATGCTGGTCGGCGCGGTGAAACTCGCGCCGGAGTTGCCGGTGGACGGCGTGTTCCCCTACGTGCATCTCGAACGGAGTTTCATGCACCTCGGTTTCCACATTTACGATTTGGGGTTCCAAAGCCAGAACAGCGAGGCGTCGAAGCCGATGGTGTTCACGACGACGCTGTTGTTGATTGCGATCATTTTTGTGCTGAACATGACGGGGATCTACCTCCGCGCGAAGTTGCGGCGCAGATTCGCCAGTTCGGCATTCTAGGAGACGATTGAATGGGCGTTCTATCCGAGGCCGGGACCAAGGGGCTGTCCAAGGGCCGGCTCGCGGCGATCGCGTCCGGCGAGTCGTTCGAGCCGGAGGTGCACAAGGGCGTGTTCCAGGACGCCGCCGTGCTCGCGATCGAGCGGTTCAACCTGTACTACGGCGCCGCGCGCGCGCTGTACGACATCACTATGAACATTCCCGACGGGAAGGTGACGGCGCTGATCGGCCCGTCCGGCTGCGGCAAATCGACCTTGATCCGGTCCGTGAATCGGATCAACGACCTGCTCGACAACGTGCGGACCGAGGGCGACATGAAGCTGCACGGCGAATCGATTTACGACCCGAGCGTGGACGTCATCGAACTGCGCAAGCGCATGGGCATGGTGTTCCAGAAGCCCAACCCGTTCCCGATGAGCATCTACGAAAACGTGGTGTATCCGTTGCGGATCGACGGCGAGCGCGACAAGAACGTGCTCGACGAGGTCTGCGAACGGAGTCTGCACGGCGCGGCGCTGTGGAACGAGGCCAAGGACCGGTTGCAGGAATCCGCGCTGGGGCTCTCCGGCGGGCAGCAGCAGCGGTTGTGCATCGCGCGCGCGATCGCGGCGAACCCGGAAGTGCTGCTGATGGATGAACCCTGTTCCGCGCTCGACCCGATTGCAACGGGAAAAATCGAGGACTTGATCGCCGAACTGCGCGGCGAGTACTCGATCCTGATGGTGACACACAACATGCAACAGGCGGCGCGCACCAGCGACTACACGGCGTTCATGTATCTCGGCCGGCTGATCGAGTATGGGCCGACCGATGTCATTTTCCAGACGCCGCACCTGCAGGAAACCCAGGACTATGTCACGGGGCGCTTCGGCTGATGCGGCTGGGTCAGGTGGTATACTTTGACTGGAGAGAGCGGATCCAGACGAATCCGCGGCGAAAGGCGACCATTATGTCCGTGCATGCGACGCGTGCGATCGATCACTTGAAAAAGGTGTTGTTGCAGCTCGGCACCAGGGTGGAAGAGACGCTGCGGCGCGCGGTCGAATCGCTCGAACGGCGGGACTACGACCTCGCGATGCAGGTGATCGACACCGACCGCGTGATCGACGAGATGGAGGTCGACGTCGAAGAGGAATGTCTGAAGTTGCTCGCGTTGTTCCAGCCGGTGGCGGCCGATCTGCGGTTCATCGTCGCCGTGTTGAAAATCAACAACGACCTCGAGCGCGTGGGCGATCTCGCGGTGAACATCGCCGAGCGTTCGGCCTACCTCGCCAAGCAGAAACCGGTCACCATCCCGTTCGACTTCAAGGCGATGACCGAGAAAGCGCAGTGGATGCTCAAGGGCGCGCTGGACGCGCTGGTCAACAGCGATCCCGAACGCGCGTGGGCCGTCATCGCGGGAGACGACGCTGTCGATGCGATGAACCGGGAGATGTACACGCTCGTTCAGGACGGGATCCGGAAAAACCCGGACCAGATGAATTCATTGTTGCACATGCTGAGTATTTCGCGGCACCTCGAACGCGTGGCCGATCAGGCGACGAACATCGCCGAAGACGTGATCTATATGGTTGAGGGCGAGATCGTGCGGCATCGCGTCGAGCAGTACCTGCCGGAGCGTCCCGCGGCGGCCGCGGCGGCGCGAAACCAGCACTAGGCCGATCGGCGGCGGGGCATAAATGCCGCGTCGCTACCGACGATGCGTTCGTAGGCCTGCTCGGCGCGGTGTTCGGCTTCTTCCAGGCGCGCGGCGAGGAGCAGCGCGGTCAACGCGCGCGCGAAATCGATTTCCTCTTTGAGACGATCGTCGAAATCCCCGTCGCTCATTTCGTGTTTCTCCCCGTGAGCGCAGGATGACGTGGCTGCGCCAGGATCAGGATAGGGTAAGAGCGCGTTTTTGTCAATAATTTACTCCACTAGGGAAGAGGTATGATGAATTTCCTTCCGGTGTTCGCCTTCACCGCCTTCGCCATAGCCGTCTACGTCGGCCTGCAGTGGCTGGCGAGCCTCTGGTTTCGCGACGCGAGCCTCGTGGACCGCTACTGGGGCGGCGGGTTCGTCCTCGTCGCGGCAGTGACGATGGCGCTGGCGTATGACGGCGGGTGGCGCGGCCCGCTGCTGTTCGCGATGTCGGCCGCGTGGGGTCTCCGGCTGTCAATCTATCTAACGTGGCGCAACTGGGGGAAGGGCGAGGACTACCGATACCAGGCGATGCGCGTGCGTCGCGGCGCGTCCTTCTCGTGGACGAGCCTGTTCACCGTGTTCTTGTTGCAGGGCGCGCTCACGTGGTTCATCTCGCTGCCGCTGCAGATCGGGATCGCCGCGGGCGGGCCGTCCGGTCTGACCGTGCTTGACGCCGCGGGAGGCGCGCTCTGGTTGCTCGGTCTTGCGTTCGAATCCGTCGGCGACGCGCAGCTCGCCCGTTTCAAAGCAAACCCGGCGAACCGCGGGCGCGTGATGGACCGGGGACTCTGGCGCTACACGCGCCACCCGAACTACTTCGGCGATGCGATGGTGTGGTGGGGCATGTACCTCGTCGCGGCGGCGACGGGTGCGGGCGCGTACACGTTCCTCAGCCCGCTCGTGATGCATTTCTTCCTGATGCGCGTCTCGGGAGTGGCACTGCTCGAACGCAAACTGGTGAAGACGCGCGAGGGGTACGCGGAATACGCGGCGCGCACGAACGCGTTCTACCCTTGGTTCCCAAAACGCAGATGACGCGTGCGGTCACGCGCGAAACACGTCCCACTCGGACTCGGAGTTCAGCCGGACGATGGTCTTCTCGACGGGTTCGCCGGGGTTGACCTTGAACACCTTGCTCAGCTGCGTGACCTCGAAGACGCGATGGATCTCGCGAGACAGGCCGCACAACTGAATCGCGCCGCCGCCTTGCTTGGCGGCGTCGTTAATGCGCAGGAGCTCGCTGAGCGCGGCGCTGCTGAGATACGTGATGTTCTGGAAGTTGATCAGGAGTTTTACGCCCGGATGCGACTTGATGTAGCGAACAATGGTGTCGCCGAACGATTTCGAACCTTCCGCGTCCAGCGATGCGTCCGCCCCAATCGTCGCGACGACCATGACGGACTCGGTGTCGTTGAAACTAATCGGGACTTCGCCTTGCGCCGCCATCGCGTGCCCTCTTGCCGCTCCGGAAATGTAACCGTTCTCGATCGGAATTCGACTATTCTATGGACGGGCACGGGCGCGATCAACCCTGAATCGGAGGTACGGACAGCGTGACGGCGCAAGACGGGCGGGCGGCGAACGGGGCGTTGTTGTCATTGCGGGGACTGACGCGCCGATTGCGGTCGGGTGATCGGGAGATCACCGTGCTGGACTCGGTCGATCTGGAGATCGCCCGTGGCGAGTTCACCGCGATTCTCGGGCGATCGGGCAGCGGCAAGTCCACGATGCTCGCGCTCATGGCCGGCCTCGATCGGCCGACCGCCGGCGAGGTGTTGTTCGACGGCCGGCCCATTCACAACCTTTCCGAAGACGCGCTCGCGGTGCTGCGCCGCGACATGATCGGGTTCGTGTTCCAGAGTTTCCAACTGCTCGGCCACCTGACCGCGCGCGAGAACGTCCTGTTGCCGATGGAGCTGCGGAAGACGCGCAACGCGCGAGCACGCGCGGATGAGCTGCTCGAGTCGGTGGGCCTAGCAAATCGGGGACACCATTATCCGACGCAGTTGTCCGGCGGCGAACAGCAGCGCGTGGCGCTGGCGCGGGCATTCGCGGCCGAGCCCATGCTGCTACTGGCGGACGAGCCGACCGGCAACCTGGATTCGTCCACCGGGACGAGCGTGCTCGGCATTCTTCAGCGGTTGCAGCGCGATGGCGGAGTGACGTTGGTACTGGTGACGCACGACCCGGCGGTCGCGCAACTCGCCGACCGGCAGGTGTACCTGAAGGACGGTCGAATCGAGCGCGACGAGCGCCGGGTACCGGCGGAGCGAACGGCGTGACGCCTGGATTGTTGATCCGCCACACTGCGCGCGAGGGGCGGCGCGGCTTCGGCCGACTCGTGTTTTCGATCCTGTGCCTCGCCATCGGCGTGTCGGCCGTCGTCGCCATCGCGGCGCTGTCGACGAGCTTCGAAAACGGGTTCCGGTCGAACGCCAAGGAACTCCTGGGCGCGGACATCGCGCTGCGTTCCGGTGAGCCTTTTCCCGAAGCGTTCCCGGCGGAGCTCGACTCCATTCCCGGCGCGCAATGGATGATCACGCGCGAACAGCCGCAGGCGGTCCGTCCGGCGGACGCCGGAAAGACGGGAACTGTAATCGCCGAGTTGTTCGTCGTCGGCCCGGGCTATCCGTACTACGGCGACCTGGCGCTGCACGGCGTGGGTACATTGGACGCGGGACTCGGCGCGGAGAGCGTGGTTGTCGCCGCCGATCTGCGCGACCAACTCGGCGTGCGGGTTGGCGATTCGCTGCAAATCGGCGATGCGGCGTTCCGGGTCGCCGGCGAGGCAAACAACGAACCCGACCGCATAACGGGTTTCATGTACCTCGGCCCGCGCGTGTACCTGTCGCCGGAGGGGTTCGCACGCACCGGCGTCACAGACGTCCGCATCGGAGTGCGGTATCGCGTGCTCATCAAACTGCCCACCGCCGAGGAAGCAGAGTTGACAGCCATCAAGGAGCGCCTGGAAGAGTCGCTGACCTCGTTCCGGCGCGTTCGTGTCGAGACGTATCTCGACGGCCGGCCGTCGCTGCAGCAGGGCCTCGATCGCTTGACGCGATTCCTCGGACTGATCGCGCTGCTGTCGTTGCTATTGGGTGGTGTGGGCGTGGCGCAGGCGGTGCGCGCATGGATCGCGGGGCGCATGGACGCGATCGCCGTGCTCAAGTGCGTCGGCATGCGCCCGCGCGAGATCTTCGCGCTCTACGCGACCCAGGCGTTGGCGCTCGGATTAATCGGCAGCCTGCTGGGCGCGGCGGGCGGCCTTCTATTCACCGCACTCGTCCCCATCGTCTTCTCGGACTATGTGCCGCAGAACCTGATCGATCCCTGGCAGCCCTTGGCCGCGTTGAATGGAATACTGCTCGGTGTGTCCGTGGCCGCTGTGTTCGGGTTGCCGCCGCTGCTTGCCGTGCTGCGCGTGCCGCCGGTGCGCGTGTTTCGCCGCGACGCTGAGCCATTGCCGGCGTCGAAATGGGTCGCGGCAGGCACCGCGTTGCTCGTCGCGTGCGGGATTTCGGTCTTGGCGGGATTCCAGGCGCGATCGGCCCTCGTCGGGACAATCTTCGCGGTGGGAGTGATAGTAACGGCGCTCCTGTTGTCGCTGGGCGCATGGCTGCTCGTGAAACTCGTGACCGCCATCCCGCGGGACTGGGGCCGGCGGGTCTGGCTTCGGCACGGTCTCGCGGCGCTCGCACGGCCCGGGGCGAACACGGTGCCGTCGATCGTCGCGCTGGGCCTCGGGTTGATGATCCTGTTCTGCGCGGGGCTGGTGCAGGAGTTTCTGAGCCAGGCGCTGACGGGGGCGTTGCCGCAACGCGTGCCGACCGCCGTCGCGATCAACATTCGTCCAGACCAGAACGAGGCATTGACGGCGTTGCTCGCGGAGGCCGGCGCGGAGGACGTGCTGTCCACGCCACTGGTGATGGGGCGCATCACGTCGATTGACGGGCAACCGTTGCCCGAGCCCGAACCCGCGGCGGATGGACGGCGCAGGGGGCGCGGGGGGCGGATGCGCGAGGAGCAAACACTGACCTACGCGGCGGAATTGCCGGAGAACCAGAATATCGTGGAAGGCGCGTGGTGGAGCGAGCCCGAGACGGCTGAGATGAGCGTCGAGAGGCGCACGGCGGAACGGTTCGACATCAAGGTCGGCTCGCGCCTGGCGTTCGCATTGCAGGGACGCGAAACCGAGTTCGTCGTGACGAGCCTGCGAGAGACTGACTGGGAAGAGATCAGTATGAACTTCGAGTTCATCGCGGAGCCCGGTTACCTCGAAGCCGTGCCGCAGTTGCGCGTCGCGACGCTCCACCTGCCGGACGAGATAGCACGCGACGTGCAGAATCGCGTCGTATCGGAATTTCCGAACGTCACGTTCCTGCCGATCGGCGACGTGGTCGAGCGCGTGATCGCGCAGATGAACCGGATCGGCTGGGGCATCCGGTTGCTGGGTTTGTTTATCGTCGCCGCGGCCATGGCCGTGCTCGCGGGCACGGTCGGCATCGACTCGAACCGCCGCGGGCGCGAGGTCGCGCTGCTCAAGGCCGTGGGAATGACGCGTCGAGAGGTCGCGGGCATCTTCGCGGCCGAGTACGCGCTCATCGGCCTCGTCGCGGGAATCATCGGCGTCACCGGCGGCGGAGTCGTCGCGGGATTGACGATCACCCGCGCGCTCGAGGCGGATTTTCATTGGCCGTTCGGCCTGTTTGCGCTCGCGATCGCCGTGGGCATCGTCACGACCGTCGTGGCCGGTATCGCCGCGAGCATCGGCGCGCTGCAACGCCGTCCGATCGACGTGCTGCGGCACCAGGAGTAGCCGCGGGTTGTCCGGGCGCCGGACATGCGCTACGATCGGCGGAATGCGCGTCGTATGTGTCATTCTCGGATTTCTGCCCACGATCGCGTCGGCCCAACCCGCCGCGCCCGCATCGGCGCCAGAGGGAATGGTTTGGATTCCCGGCGGCGAATTCACGATGGGCACCGACGAAGCCGAAGCGTATCCCGCGGAACGCCCCGCGCACCGCGTCCGCGTGGACGGGTTCTGGATGGATGCGACCGAGGTCACCAACCGGCAATTCTTCGCGTTCGTGCGCGCGACGGGGTACGTGACAACGGCCGAACGCGCGGTCGACTGGGAGCAACTGAAGACGCAGGTACCCGAGGGCACTCCGAAACCGCCCGACGAGATGTTGCAGCCGGGTTCGGTCGTGTTCGCTCCACCCGCGGGCCCCGTCTCGCTCGAGAACCCCGCAGCGTGGTGGCGGTGGACGCCCGGCGCGAATTGGCGTCACCCCGAAGGCGCAGGGAGCACGATCGACGACCGGCCCGATCATCCCGTGGTGCATGTGTCGTGGGAGGACGCCGCGGCCTATGCCAAGTGGGCGGGAAAGCGCCTGCCGACCGAGGCCGAGTGGGAGTATGCGGCGCGTGGCGGTCTCGAGGCGAAGCGGTATGCGTGGGGCGAGGAGTTCAGGCCGGGCGGCACGCTGCTCGCGAATACGTGGCAAGGGCGATTCCCGGACAACGATCTGGGCGAGGACGGGTTTCGCGGCGCGGCGCCGGTGAAACAGTTTCAGCCGAACGGACATCAACTCTACGACATGATCGGTAACGTGTGGGAATGGTGCGACGACTGGTTTCGCGCGGATCAGCACGCGCAACTGGCCGAGCAGGGTCACTGCGAGAACCCGGCGGGCCCCGCGGAAAGCTGGGACCCGGAGGCGCCGTACGCGTTGCGCCGCGTGATCAAGGGCGGGTCGTTCCTTTGCGCGGAAAACTACTGCCTGAACTACCGGCCGAGCGCGCGGCGCGGGACGGACTGGGACACCGGCCTGTCGAACGTCGGTTTCCGCTGCGTGCAATCGCCGGCGAACGAGCAAGAATAGCTGCGTGTGCTAGCGGCCGCGCGAGAGCGAGACCGTCCCGACAATGTGATATCGTTTCTCCCATGAAATACTCGCACATCGACGTGAAACGCGACAGACAGATCGCGACCGTCACGCTGAACCGTCCCGCGAAGCTCAACGCGCTCAGTCTCGATCTGATGGAAGAGATTCGCGCGTGTGCGGAGGCGTTCCGGGGCGACGCGGAGACGCGGGTCGTGGTGTTCGCTGGAGCGGGCCCGCATTTTTCGGCCGGGGCGGACCTGAACGACCCGGCGCGCGAGGCGATGCGCAAGGAACCGATGATCGTGCGGCGGCGCGCGACGCACATCGGCCAGCGGATGATCCGGTCGCTGCTCGAGATCGAGCAAATCACGATCGCGGCGATCCACGGGGCGTGCGTCGGCGGCGCGGCGTGCATCGCCAGCGCGCTCGACGTCCGGATCGGCGCGCGCGGGTGCTTCGTGTCGTACCCGGAGATCGACTTGGGGATGAACCTGAGCTGGTTCGGCCTCCCGTTATGCGTGCGGCTGGTGGGGCCGGCGCGCGCGAAGCGCATGATGATCCTCGGCAAGCGCGAACCCGCCGAGACGCTGCACGCATGGGGATTTCTCGACGAAGTGACCGAGCCCGATGCGCTGATGGCGCGCGTGAACGAGTGCGCGGCGGAATACGCCGCGAAACCGCCGATGATGGCACAGATGATCAAGCGCAGCGTGAACACGATCGCGGGGGCGCTCGACCAGGCCGTGATGCACATGGACACGGACCAGTTCCTGCTTGCGTCGACGACGGGCGATCACGCCGAAGCGATCGCGGCGTTCCGCGAGAAACGGCCGCCGGTGTTCGAGGGAAAGTGAACGGAATGGACAGGATTGCAGGATGAACAGAATGATTAACAAGAAGACGACTCTCATCGCGGCCGCATTGATTCTCGCTTCTCACGTCGGCGCGGCAGAGGACGAAGGTTTCGCTCCGTTGTTTAATGGGAAGGACCTCGCGGGTTGGGTCGGAGATCGAGACGGCTACGCCGTCGAAGGGGGCGAGCTGGTCTGCAAGCCCGGTGGAAACCTGTACACGGAGAAGGAGTACGGCGACTTCGTGTTCCGATTCGAGTTTCAGTTGACACCGGGCGGCAACAACGGTCTCGCGGTGCGCGCGCCGATCGGCGGCGGCGCGTACGATGGGATGGAGTTGCAGATCCTCGACGACCCCGCGGACGAGTACAAGGATCTGCAACCGTACCAGTACCACGGTTCGATTTACGGCATCGTTCCGGCGAAGCGCGGATTCCTCAAGCCGACCGGTGAATGGAACCGGCAAGAGGTCATCGCCAAGGGCCGGCGTATCACCGTGATCCTGAACGGTGAGACAATCGTGGATGCCGATCTCGACGAAGCAACGAAGGACGGCCCGATGGACCACAAGGAACACAAGGGGCTTGACCGCGCGACGGGGCACCTTGGGTTCCTGGGACACGGGACGGTCGTGAAGTTCCGGAACGTCGAAATCAAGGAACTAAGGTAGACAGAGAGGCAAGTGGACCCAATGCAAACAGGCCGGTCCATAACGTGCGCGGCGCTCGTGTGCGCGATTGTCTCGGGCATCGGTCCGGCGCACGCCCAGTCCAAACCGCTCGACTTCAACCGGGACATCCGGCC